>JAZQXE010000049.1:0-11269 GCA_045632705.1 Eubacteriales bacterium
CGCGAATACGAAAACGGCACGCTCCCAGAGGAAAAAAAGCTCTCCTACGACGCGCATCTCTCCGAGTGTGAGGATTGCAGGCGTGTGCGCAAAGAATACGCTGAAGTGAGAAGCGGCCTCGCAGAATATTACGCCGTACCGCCAAAGGCTCTCTCACTCGGCGTAATGGACGGAGTCAGACGAGAAAAAAAGGCGTCCCGCAAGACGTCGCGTCGGCTCAGCTTTATCCGTTACGGCTCTATTGCGGCAGCTTTTCTCGTTCTTTTGCTCGTGATACCGCTTGCTATGGGGCCGGTGATCGAAAGTATGTATCCTATCGCAGAGGACGCTATGCAAAACGCCCAGGACAAGGCAGACTCGGACGCAAGTGCAGGAGCTGCTGACAAAGACGAGGTAAACGACGGAGCAAACGACGAGGAGCTCAACGACGCTACGCCCGACGTCGTAATGCCCGCCGCGGAAACGCTCGTCTACGTCACCGATAAAGAAACGAAGGACGAGCTCGCAAAACACTACGAGTGCGTATATGAAAGCGACGAGTACGGCTTTGCCATCTTCAGCTACGACGCGGATATGGCGGCGTATCTCGACGAGTACGCCACCGAGGCGCACCGCTCGAGTGCCGACTATATCCTATCTCTTGCCGAGAGCATTTCCGCCTCGGATGTAGAGGGAAAGATAATACTCTACTACTCGGACGTTCTTCCTTTATAAAAATAATAGAAAAAATGTAAAAATCCACTTGCTTTTTAAAAACTCGTATGATATAATAGCGTGTAAGTGACATCTTTACAGTTGTTTTTCTAAAAAAATACTTCAACATATTTCGGAGGAATATATAAAATGACAGAGATTTTGTGTATAATACTTATAGTAGCAGCTATTGCTCTCGTAGCTTTGGTTCTTTTCCAGAGCGGAAAATCACACGGACTTTCGGGAACTATCGCCGGCGGAGCTGAAACGTTCTTTGGCAAGTCACAGAGCAAGACAAGAGACAAGATGCTCAACAAGATAACGACCATCGTTGCTATATGCTTCGTTGCGATCCTTCTCGTTATCTATATCGCACAGCCCGACATTTACAGCGTAGACGTTCCCGGTCTCTCACTCGGAAACTCCGAATTATACGAGGCTCCCGACACGTCAAAGGATACTACCGCTGATACGAGCGCTGATACGAGTGCTGACACCGATGCAGATACGAGTGCCGACACAGATGCTGACACGGGTGACGCCGATACCGATGCTTCTACCGGTGACGACACTACCGCATCCAACCCCCAGTAATTAAACAAAAAAAGAACTCCGCCCGATTTTTTCGGGCGGTTTTTAACTATTCGGAATAAAAAATGAAAAAGAAGAAAAACGTAAATTCAAAAAAATCGCACCATCACGGCGGAAGGCAAACGAAAAAGTCCTTTGAGTCCTTTTCTGGGAAAAGTGCGCGAGGTGCAAAAAACAAAGCAAGAAGAAACGCCGCACTCACGGCAAAAAAGCAGGATAACGGTGCAAAGCAGAACAAGAAAAAACTTCAAACACCCCAAGAGCCTGTACTCGGCATGCGCATAAACGGCGTTGCGAGAAAGATCAAAAATTCTCGCGGCGGCGCAAAGTGGTATCTTATCCCGACCGCTTCTCTCTCCTTTGATATAGAATTGCCCTCCCAGCCCTCCGCGCACGACGGAGAGCTGTGTCTTGTCAGCCTCACGAAGCTCCCGACGCGTACTTCACCCGCGCTTGCCCGAGTAGAGCGTATATTCGGCTCGGCAGACTCAAAGAGCGCCAACTACGAGGCAATACTCTCCTCATACGGCATCGAGACGACTTTCCCCTTGTGCGTTGAACAAGAGGCAGAAAAAGCGAGCCTCGCTCCCCTCTCGGTCGGTATGCGAACTGATCTGCGGGACGAGCTGATATTCACTATCGACGGCTCTGACGCAAAGGACCTGGACGACGCCGTTTCTCTGAGGCGTACCGAGGACGGATTTCTGCTCGGAGTGCATATAGCCGACGTATCTCACTACGTCACCGAGGGCAGCGAAACTGACCGCGAGGCGATGAAGCGCGGCACGAGCGTATATTTTACCGACAAGGTAGTGCCTATGCTCCCACGCTCTCTCTCAAACGGAGCTTGTTCTCTGGGGGCTGGCGAGGACAAATACGCCCTCTCCTGCTTTATATTCTTTGATAACGAAGGTAATGCGTGCTTTTCAAAGATAGAAAAAAGCATTATCAAAAGCCTAGTGCGCGGTGTTTACAGTGAGGTAAACGACCTCTACGCGCACGGCACCGACTCGGAGTTTTACGATAAATACGAAGAAGTATATAAAGTTCTCTCGGACATGCGCGAGCTTTATCTCTTGCGCGAGAGGATAGCGGCAGAGCGCGGATACGTGGAGCTGGAAACGGCAGAGGCGTACTTCCTTCTCGACTCGGACGGCATGCCGACCGACGTCGTCAAGCGCACACGCGGAATTGCCGAGCGGCTCATCGAACAGTTTATGCTCGCCGCAAACGAGGCGGTAGCCCGCTATATGTCGGCGCACGAGCTGCCATGCGTTTACCGCGTGCACGACGTGCCGGACGACGAAAAGCTCTCGGAGTTCGTCAACTTTGCCTACAACAGAGGCATCGACGTCACCCCGCTCGCCTCCTCGCCCCTTACCGCGATCGCGTATTCAAAGGTACTCGAGGACGCCAAAAGCAAGGGGCTGGCAGAGATCGTCTCCGACGCGATGCTCCGCTCGTTTATGAAAGCACGATACAGTGACGTGAGAGCCGACCACTTTGGTCTCGCTCTCTCCTACTACGCACATTTTACCTCTCCTATCAGAAGATACCCCGATCTCAGCGTCCACAGAATACTCTCGCGTCATCTTGCGGGAGAGAAGATACGCTCGGGGGATCGCACCTTTGCACGTTTATCGGCTCTTCGTTCAAGTGAAAACGAGCTGAGGGCGCTCGGTGCGGAGCGAGCTATTTGCGACCTATATAAAACTATCTATATGAAGCGCTTTGAGGGTGAAGAGTTCGACGCCGTCATCTGCTCGGTAAGGCGATTTGGCTTTTTCTGTACTCTCGACAACACCTGCGAGGGACTCGTGCCCGTATCCTCTCTCTCGGGATATTACACCTATAACGAGGCAATGAGTACTCTTGTATCGCGCGATCGATCGTTTGACGTTGGAGAGCGCGTGAGGATAAAGGTCAAATACGCCGACACGGTGCGCAGAAAGGTCGAGTTCGAGTTCATAGAAAAGCTCGATGCGGCACCGACGGAGTTGACATAACGACAAAAGCGTGTTATAATCTTTCAGATATTAATTGCAATCTTAAAAGGAGATAGCTATGATAACCAAAATGAGAGGAACGATGGACATTCTGCCCGAGCAGATACCCGCGTTCCGTTTTATAGAAGAGACCTGCCGCCGCGTTGCGGCAAAATACGGCTTTGAGGAGATACGCACGCCTACCTTTGAGGCGACGGAGCTTTTCCGTCGCGGTGTCGGTGCGACAAGCGACGTCGTCCAAAAGGAGATGTACACCTTCTCCGATCTTGACGGACGCTCCCTGACGCTTCGTCCCGAGGGTACTGCGGGCGTTGCGCGTGCGGTCATCGAGCACGGCAAATGCTCCGACGCTATGCCTCTCAAGCTCTTTTACCTCATCAACTGCTTCAGATACGAGGCTCCCCAGGCGGGCAGAAGCCGTGAGTTCTTCCAGTTCGGAAGTGAAATGTTCGGAGCACCCTCCCCTGCGGCAGACGCTACGATCATCGCACTCGCGCACGACACCCTCGCCGCACTCGGACTGCGAGGCATAAAGCTGCACATAAACTCCATCGGTTGCCCCGAGTGCAGAGAAAAGTACCGCGCGGCGCTCATTTCTCACCTTGAAGCAAAGAAAGAAGGCCTGTGCGACACGTGCAAGGACCGCCTCTACAAAAATCCGATGCGAGTTCTCGACTGCAAGAGCCCCATCTGCCGTGAGCTGTCTGCCGACGCTCCGAGAGTGCTCGACTACATTTGCGACGACTGCCGCGAGCACTTTGACGCAGTCAAGGGAATGCTCGACGGAATGGGCATTGAGTACGAGATAGACAAGAGCATCGTACGCGGACTTGACTATTACACAAAGACGGTATTTGAATTCATCTGCGACGATATCGGCGCACAGTCGACCGTTTGCGGAGGAGGAAGATACGACGGTCTGATAAAGGAGATCGGCGGCCCCGCTCTCTGCGGTATAGGATTCGGTATGGGTATCACGCGTCTCATTCTCGCAATGGAAGCACAGGGCATTGAGATAGCACACCCCGAGAGTATGCGCCTTTATATCGCTTCCCTCGGCACTGCGGCTCAGACCGCTGCCACAGCGATAGTAAAGCGCCTCACAGACAAGGACATCTACTGCGAGTGTGACCTGGTGAGCAGAAGCCTCAAGGCTCAGATGAAGTACGCTGACAAAATGGGCGCGCAGTACACGCTCATTATCGGTGACAGTGAGCTCGAAAGCGGACGTGCGGTACTCAAGAATATGAAAGAAAGCACGCAGACCGAGATCGAGATATCCGAGATAGAAAAGTACCTTTAATATAAAAACAAGGCAGAGCAAGTAACCCCAAAATACCATGCTCTGCCTTATTTTTCAAAAGGAGAACGATATGAAAAGAAACCTGATCCTAATTACTCTTACAACGCTCGTCGTAGTTTGCGCTTGTATATTCGGAGCTCTGTCGGCATCGGGTGCGAGAGGCTTTTCCTACGAGCAGCGCACAGTCTACGTCTCTGACGCGGGAAAAGGAAACGGAGAGAGCGCATCCTCACCTCTCGGCTCGCTCAAGGAGGCTTTCCGGATGCTCTCCGAGACGGGCGGTACCATCGTCGTCTGCGGAAAGACCAGCGTCAAGGAGATAACCACCTTCTCCGAAAACGAGCATCCGATAAAGATCACCTCGTCCGCGGGCGGAAAGGACTACCGAAAGAGCTCGGTCACCCTCACCCTCTCCTCCGACGTTACGTTCAGAGGTGATATAACGCTCGAAAAGCTCGATATCAGCTTCAGCGCAGCTGTAAATATTTACGCCGAATACCACGACTTTACCGTCGGTGCCGAGGTAACGACGGCAAGGGCAAATGCGAGCGGCACTTACCGCTATCCCATCATCTTCGGCGGTTATCAGGTAAAGGACGGACAGAGCGCGGAGGCGGTCTCAAACGACCGCGACAGCGTCGTGCAGATCGACTCCGGTATATGGAATACCGTCGTCTGCGGAAATAACAGAGCCCTCTCCACTCACGCGATAGGAACGAACAGAGCGAAGTCTGCGCTCGTCATAAACGGCGGCACCTTCAACAGAACGAGCGACGCGAGCTACCCCGTTTCCGCTACGGGAATGAACTACTACACGGGACAGGTAGTGCTCGAGATAAACGGCGGTGAATTTATAAATTCCGTATTTGCCGTTATGCGTTGCGGCTCTGCCGTACATAACACGAAGGACAAATGCACGGGCGACGTGCTCGTTCGCATCACGGGTGGAGAGTTCAAAAACACGGTCGGACTTACCCGTGCCTACGACGCGAGTGCAGGCAACAACGCCTATAACGCCAACATGTCGGTCGACGGTGACGCGACCTTCGTTATAACGGGCGGCAGCTTCACAAATGAGTTCATCACCTACTGCGCGTGCGGTGATCTGCTGCTCAAGTACGATCCCACGCGCCTGCAATCGAACTTTCTCTCCCTCTGCACGAATCTGCCGATAAGACAGGTAATAGATGCTTCCGCCGTCGCTGACACGGAAAGCAAATACGTAAACGCTACGCTGAATGAGCAGATAGACAAAAACGCACACGGAGCTGACCCGTACGTTGTAAAAGATCCCAGCGACGACTGCTACTACTACGTTTATTCGTCGGGCGGAGTCAAGATAACGAAAAGCGGAAATATCGGCTTTTTCAGGCAGGGCACGACCGCCGTTGACTCAAACGGAGTGAACGCCTACACTAAGATATACAACGGTATAAAAGCGGTAAATCATCAAGACTACTCAGGCTCTCAGCCCTGCACGCAGTACTGGGCGCCCGAGATGCATTACATTCCTCGCGAGGTAGCGGGAGACGACTGGGGATGGTACATCTACGTTGCCGCCTCCGACTCTTCAAACACCGACTCCGCACACAGAATGTACGTCTACAAGTCCCCCGAGCCCGACAACCCGATGTGCGAGAACTGGATACTCAAGGGCAAGATCACCGACTCCTCCGACTACTGGGCGATAGACGGTACGGTCTTCGTCTGGGAGGGCAAGATGTACTTCGTCTGGTCGGGACGAGAGAGCAAGGGAACGAGCGCAAACAAGCAGAATATCTACATAGCGTCGATGTCTTCCCCCTGGCAGCTCTCGAGTGAGCGAGTTATGATCTCCTCCCCTACGCTGAGCTGGGAAAGACACCAGACCTCCCCCGCGGTAAACGAAGGTCCTCAGGCGTTCGTCTACGACGGAGGTCTCTACGTCACCTACTCGGCAAACGGAAGCTGGGCGAAGAACTACTGCTTTGGACTTTTGTCGTATAACGGAAGCGGCTCGCTCGTCGACTCTGCAAACTGGTCGAAGAGAACGACGGGGCCGTTCTTCCAAAAAGACAGCTCAAACTCAAAGAGCCCCTACGGTACGGGACACGGCACAGTGATAAGCGCACTCGACGGCACGCCGTGGATAATCTTCCACGCAAACGTCGATCTGAAGACGAGCCCAAGCTGGTGGGGACGACGTATGATATTCGCTCAACCGCTGACGCTCACGGGCACCGGCGCTTCCCTCTCGGGTGGAGTTGCAAACAGCATCGACGCGCAAAACACCCTGCCCGCGCACAACGGTGAGTATTGCACCGAGCACTTCTACGCGACGGAAAGCGTAGAAAAGGGCAAGATCACCGAGCGGTGTCTTATTTGCTGTGACACGCATATTGAAAAGTTCTGTGAGGCGTACACCCACGCCCTCGGACAGTGGTTGGTGACAAAAGAGGCAAGCGTGGACGAGGCGGGCGAGATGAAGCGCGACTGCCTCTACTGCACGTACTCCGAGACGAAAGCAACGGACAAGCTCGAGCCCCCCGTCACCGACGGCGAGACGTTTGACACGGAAGGCGTCACCGACACCTCGGCCGTCACAAGCGCACCCGACACTACGGACACCGACACGGCAGGCGTCACGGACGAGATAACGACGGCGTCTCCCGACGAGAGCGACGCATCCGTTACGACGTTCGTTGACGCAGAAACGAAGTCACCCGACACCACGACCGCCTCCGACACGAACAACGGAGGCGGCTCACAGATAGCGCTATGGGCGGTCATCTTTGCCATAGCGCTTGCACTCGCGGTCGTAATCTTTACTCTTGCGAGAAAGAAAAAGTAAAAGCAGAAAGGTAACGCACAGGATATGATGATCGTTCTTGCCTCAAAATCACCGAGAAGAAAAGAGATACTCGCTTCTCACGGGCTTGATTTTGAAGTTTTGGTAGAAGAAGTAGACGAAAGCTCGGAGATCACCGAGCCAAAGGCGCGCACGATGGGAATTGCCGCAAGAAAGGCGGCAGCAGTGCGCGATATGCTCGTCTCGCACAACGTCGACGTAAACGCACTCTGCATCGTAGGTGCTGACACGATAGTGTATGCCGAGGGTGAATTTCTCGGCAAGCCCGCAGACCGCGAGGATGCGAGAAGAATGTTAAAGCTCCTCTCGGGCAAAACGCACACCGTCTATACCGGAGTTTCCGTCGCTATCGGCGGCCGTATCGAGTCGGACGTGAGCGTGAGCGAGGTGGATTTTGCCGAAATGACCGACGAGGATATAGAATATTATCTCGACACCGACGAGCCGTACGACAAGGCGGGCGCGTACGCCGTACAGGGTATTGCGGCGACCTACATCCGCCAGATCCGCGGAGACTACCTCGGTATCGTCGGACTCTCCACCCATACCCTCGATAAAATTCTGCGCGAGCGCTTCTCAAGAAAGCTCTCGGATATGAAAAAGCTCTGACCAAGAGCACGCGAGCCGAGAAAAAATACAAGCTAACGAAAAAACGAAGCATCCGTATCTTTGCGGATGCTTCTTGCTTTTTTGCACAAGCAGATGTATAATCAAAGAAAAAGCTTTTTCTTTGGAGAGAGTATGAATAAAACTATGGACGCTATTTTGATCTTCTTATGTATCGTTCTTCTCGTTTTGCCGATACTCCGCTTGTTTGCCCTCGGTGAGGGCGGAGAAGAGGAGAAATACACCGCTGTAAAGTGGGAAGAGCCCTACACCTTATCCTTCAGAGGCGGATATCCCCGCATGACGACCGTTGAGGGCGGTTTGCTTCTTATGGTTTTCGAGGGATCGCGAGAGCTGAAATACTCAACTTCTGCCGACGGAAAGACGTGGAGCACCCCTGCCGTTGCCGTAAGCTACAAAAACACATCTTACAGCCCCGCGAACCCCACGCCCTACTACGACGAGGCAACAAAAACCACCTATCTCGCATACAGATGTCCGATAACCCACGACGACTCTTACGAGGCGAACATTGCTTACGTCACGAGCAAAGACAACGGAAAAACCTGGTCGGAGCCTTTCGTGGTAGCTTCCTCATCCGTGTCATCGCAGGCGTCGTACGGCGGAATGTGGGAGCCGACCGTCTACCGTATCGACGGAAAGCTGCGCGTATATTATTCCTGCGACACGGTCTGCGAGCGTAAAGGTCAGGTCACGCTGAACAAAGGCACCGTAAACGAAAGGGCGGACGACTCCTTCCCGTTCGTTTCGAGCAAAAAGTATCAAAACATCGTTATGCACGAGCTTGACGAGGCGTCCGGCGAGTGGTCGGGCGGTATCGGCGTTTACAAGGGCGAGGATCACCTCCCCTACGAGCCGAAGGGAACGAACTACCAATGCCGGGACGGTATGCAATCTATCTCCCGCCTCTCCGACGGCACCTACGTCATGGCAGTTGAAACAAGCAAATACAACATGGCAGCCGGCTACGGTATGACGCGCTATCCTATGGTTATAGACGTAAGCTTCTCGCGCGACGGTGTCAGCTTCACCGCGCCCATAACGGTTGCTATGGCACCGAAAGCGGACTACAAATGCGCTGCCCCCTGGGTAGAAACGCTCTCTGACGGAAGGATCGCGATATCCTTCCAGACGGACGACCACCTCTCCTCTCTCCCGCCAAGCTCCGACACCTCCGACAGAGGTCAGCTCAAGGTGATAATTTCAAAGCGTGCGGTAACCTACGAGGACGCCAAAACTCTCACAGCCGATGATTTTGAGGCGTTTTATCCGTTTGAAGTCTACAATTCCGACGTCACCTACAACTACTGGAACGGTATTCATTTCAGCGGTGGAAAGCTCTATGCGATGGGCAACGTTTCCACCAAAAACAGCGCAATTACCCCCTCGCGAGGAACGCTGCTCGCTGTGTTCGATATGACCGAAACGACGCCGCCTGCAAACGAAACTGACGCAGACGCGACCGACTCACAAAAAGTAACGGACGAGCCGTCCGATTCCGAAACAGACACGCAAGGCACTACCGCCCCCGTTACCTCGGCAACTACGACACACGAGCCGTCCGACAACAACGCCGCAACGGAAGGCACCACAGGCACCGACACCGCAGACGCGTCCACCGACGATGCGCTCGGCACCGATGCAGCAACCGACGGCGCTGCGGATAGCACAAATGTAACCATAGGCAACTCGGACGTGACCGACGAGGCGCACGGTGATACGAGCGAAAAAAAGAACCTCTCCATCACCTCCGCCCCTGTCATTGCAGGCGCAGCAACCATCGGCGTCATTGCCTTTGCCGTCGTCATCATCCTCAAAAACCGCGGAATCATTCAATAGCACAGCGGATACAGATAGAGTAGAAATATAAATATAAGCATAGACGAAGGTATAGTATAAATATAGGGGGAACCTATTCTCAAAAAAGGTTCCCCCTCCAGCGACCATCCGATTTTCAACGATAAAACGGGAGGCAACACGCCTCCCCTACGGACACACGGACAAATTTCGGCAGAGAGATTGTTTTCTCTGCCGATTTTTGTTATAATGAGGTTAACGAAAAGCCTTCCTCCGGGAGGAAGGTGGCACGCGGAGCGTGACGGAAAGAGCCCGCGTGACTTTAGGTGCGTGCTAACTTTATTGTAACGCATTCTCCCTCACCCGACTCCGTCGGGAGCTCCCTCCCAGAGGGAGCCTTTAGATGCACTCGTGCATCTTTAGGGGTATGGGCCTTTGTATTACAAAGGCGAAACTGGCGATAAAATGGAAGGATAAATAAGAATTTTTCGAATGGGAGTATATGAAATGAAAAGATACACATCTTGTGCAACAAAATGGTTAGCAATCCTTACCATTATTAGTGTTGCAGTTTTAATTGCGGGAATTATTCGCATTCTTGCACATTCATCAAATGTTGGATTACAAGTTGGACTAACAATGTTTGGTGGTTTGATGAGCATTCTTTTTCTTTCCTGCTTTTTTGCGGAAAAAAGTAGGTACTTAACAATAGATGACGAAAAAATTGTATTGCCAAGGGGTACAATTATAAACGAGAAAACCTCTTTTAGTAGAACTATTATTAACACAAATGAAATCCGCTCCATTAAGAGCGAGTTTCATAAAGGTGATGGAATTATTGCAAAAGACACTCTTTTTCACACATTGACGTTAAATGACGGAACGAGAATTAAGTTTACACTCTATGCCTATGGCAAAGATGCCGAAGATGAAATCTTAGCAGCAATCAAAAAACTCATTTAACAAATTACAATTTATCGAACAGAATAAAACAAACGCCGGCAGATTATCTGTCGGCGTTATTTATTTGTCTTCTGCATATCAAATTTTGCTTAACGGGTCGCCGAGGACGTCGACCCCTACAATTTTTGCAAACATCCTTATGAGAACCAGCATATGCCGTCTTTTTTACTTCGCGTGGCCCTGTCGTCGAAATAGTCGTCTCGCGCGCTCGCACGGCTCGCTTCCGACACTCCTTTTCTCCGACCTTGTCGCGCTCGCTTCTTCCGCCCCCGGCGTCGCTCCCGCTCCAAGCCCTTGATCCCGAACGTTGGTTCGCTCCCGCAGAGGTCGCAAGGTGCGAACCTGACGCTCCGACCATAACAAAAGACGGCATAAGCCGTCTTTTTTTATGGTCGGAGTGACAAGACTTGAACTTGCGACCTCTTGGTCCCGAACCAAGCG
>JAZQXE010000050.1:0-7408 GCA_045632705.1 Eubacteriales bacterium
CCCTTGTAGGAAACGAGCTTGACCATCATCTCTTCCTTCACGAACTTGAAGTTGTCGGGAAGCTTGTCAGCGTTGAGCGGAACCTGCTCGTAGCTCTCCATATCCATAAAGTAGTAGAGCTCGCCGTCGTTATAGAGATACTGCATTTCCTTTCTCTCAACGTATGCGTTCTCAAACTTGTCCGTAGGGCTGTAAGTTCTCTCAAGAACTGCGCCCGTAATTACGTTTCTTACCTTCGTTCTAACGAAAGCTGCACCCTTACCGGGCTTAACATGCTGGAATTCGATAACCTGAAGAACGTTTCCGTCCTGCTCGAAAGTTACACCGTTTTTGAAATCTCCGGCTACTACCATAATTGCACCTGTCTTCTCAGTGGCTCTTGAATTTTTGTCTTTGAGAAGTGCAGCCACTGTTGCACAACTCTGCATAATAATTTCATTATAATGTCATTTTACTATATATTCTCTGCTTTTTCAAGAGATTTTAAAAGATATTTTCGATTTTTTAGCACATTTTCTTTCTAAATTGCGCTCTTTCAGAAAATTTCTATCAATTCCTTGGGAGAAGCGGTAATATCACGGGCGCATCCGTCTCCTATAACGAGCATATCCTCTATCCTGCATCCGTGCTTTCCCTCAACGTAGATACCGGGCTCGACCGTTACAACGTGTCCGCGGGAAAGGAATTTGTCCGTTGCGCGCGGAGTGAGATTCGGCGTTTCGTGTACTCGTTTTCCTACCCCGTGTCCGAGACTGTGAGAGAAAAGCCCCGGATACTCGCGCTCGGTGATAACTCTCGCGGCACGGTCGGCATCCGCACAGCATACCCCCTCGGTGATAAACTCGATAGCCGCCTTCTGCGCCTCGAGCACCGTGTTGTAGAGTCGCTTCATCTCCTCGTCGGCCCCTCCGACGACGACCGTACGCGTCATATCCGAGCAGTATCCGCGGTAGATGCAACCGAAGTCAAGCGTGAGAAATCCGCGCTCTATCGGAACGTTGCGCGCTACTGCGTGAGGACGGGAGCTTGCACTTCCGCTTGCCGATATAATGTCAAAGCTGCGTCCCGTCGCACCGAGCTTTCTCATATAAAATTCAAGCTCTATCGCGATATCCGTCTCTGTGACGCCCTCTTTTATATATCCGAGAATATGAGAGAATGCGGCGTCCGTCATCTCTTGTGCCTTGATTATATTCTCTATCTCGTCCTCGTCCTTTACGGCTCTCAACTCGTCAAGCATACTGCCCGTAGGAACTATCTCGATACCGTCGAGCATTCCCTTTATGCTCATAGCGTTGTAGTAAGACGTCTCCTTATCCTCTATTCCGAGGCTTTTGGCGCAATTGTCGCGCAAAAGCGAGGAGAACATATCTCCTATATCTCTCTGACCGAGAATACACTCAAACTCGGTGTCCGCCTCTGCCTTTGCCGCCTCTATATAGCGGGGGTCGGTGATCAGGTACGCCTTGTCTGCGCAAACGAGCACGTAGCCGTCCTCAAAGTCAAAGCCGCTGACCCAGCTCTGATTTACCTCGCAGGTAATAAGCACTGCGTCTATATCGCGTCTGTTCATCTCGGCGCGTAATCTGGCAAGTCTCTGTCCCATTTTTTATATTCCTCTTTTCGACAAATAATATTTCTTCATTTCAAGTGAATCCTCACTCTGCGTGCCCGCAGACTCGGATATAATGCTCGGACGATAGCCGTACTTTGCTATTACCTCCATAAGCGGTCTGTAATCAGGCCCAAACGGAGCGTCGTCGGAGAAGCACAGATGCTTCTTTTCTCCTGCCTTGGTATGCTCTATGCGGGAAAAATGGCAATGCAGATACTTCGCCCTATCCTCTCCGAGAGCTTCACCGATGCTCTCAAAGACGTATCTGTACGAATCCTCACCCGTAAATCTCTCGCCCAGGTCCCTTGCGTGCATGTGACCGAAATCAACGACGGGCACGAGTCTCGGATCTATTTTGCAAAGCGTTATGACCTCGGAGAGAGTGCCGAGCTGATTTATCTTGCCCATAGTTTCAAGTCCGAGTCGGACGCTCGTCTCGGGCAGTTGTTCAAGTGTCCGCACGAGCGTATCCGTGCAAAGCGCCATTGCCTCTTCCCTCGTTATCTTGGCGGCACTTCCCGTATGGATAACAATGGTATGCGCGCCGAGCAGCTCCGCCGCCCATACGCTCTGGTTTATATACTCTATGCTCTTGAGTCTTTTCTCGGGTTCAACTCCCGACAGGGATATAAAGTACGGCGTGTGATACGACATTGAAATGCCGTGCTCTCTTGCCCGCTCGCCTATCGCGCGCAGCGTCTCTTCTCCCGTTCGCAGTCCGTTGCCCGCCTCAAACTCGTAGGCGTCAAGTCCTATCTCGCGCAGCCACTCGGGTGCCTCGAGGGTACTTTTCTTTTTCGCTTGGTAGAACTGCTCGCTGTTGCCTCCCGGTCCAAATATAGCTCTGTCTCTGTTTATCATATCTACCTCAAAAAAAGAGAGGCGGAAAAACACCGCCTCTCTCGCTTTTCATCGTAAGTGTGTTTTTATAATTCTACCACAGAAGTTTTTAAATTACAATAGCACACTTTGGGTTTATTTCATATATACTGAAACCTCGTCAAGCAGATACTTTTCGAGAGCCGCATACCATTCTTCTTTTGTGTAGCTGTATCTTTCAAATGCATTGGGGTCGGGAAGCATAACATCTGTTACCTTTCCCTCGGAGTCGATAACAAACATTATATAATCATAGAGATCGGTGTTATAAAAATATGAAATGCCATTTGCACTGCCGACAACATTCCCGTCAAGGTCTGATATGCTTGCATCCCGCGAAATGATATAAAGAGAATTAAACTCTTTTTCTGTAACATATATTACATCATCGACATATTCATACTTCTCAGTTGGAACAGTTCCGCTATTATTGTAGTATAGCTTGCCGTCATTTATAAGATAATAATGATTGATCTGCTCTGCTTCACCAATACCCGACAGAACGGATTTATAGAAAAAATCGTCGTCCGTAACCGCGGCAGTACCGTCATCAAAGATAAGCAAAGGATAACACATATCTTCAATCGCAACATCCACTATCCTCTTCCCGTCTTCTCCCTTTATGGACTCATATTGGGTCATTTTGCTATACTGGCTCACCTCGCCGTTTGAATGAAGCAAAGCAAAGGCCATATACGAGCCGCCGTCGATCAGCTTTACAACGTCCCTCTCTTCTGAGAGCTCCGCCAAAAATCCGGGCACGCGATCGTTGGACCAGAGCGTTCTGCAATGGTCGCATATTCCTTCTTCCGCAAAACACTCCACATCCATACTCTCCTCCATCCTGTTCGGATAGTAGAATACATGCAGCGTTCCGTCGCCCTTTATACAAATGCAAAACCTGTGGTAATACAGTCCAACGGTATGCATAGATATAACGTCGCGAAGGTCAGGGTCGGGTGTATAGGTCTTTATCACTATATCATTACCGCTTTTTGCTGCGTAGATAAAACGGGGGGTGCCGTTTTCATCGGAATATAAAAATCCTCTTCTGTCGATAATGCTATCGTCCGAAAACTCGGGAAAATAAAAGGTATATGCTGTTATCACAGGCATAGCGTACGCCCGCGCGCGAAGCGCATCCGCCTTGTCGCCGCTGTCAGAATATCCCTCTACCGCAAGACGCATAAAAAGACCGTATGCATACTGGTAGTTTTTGTTTCGTGCGGCAGTGAGCGCTGTGTCGTAGAGTGTCTGCATCTCGGAGTCGGACAGCACCTCATCCTCGGCTGTGATAATTCCCGAGGTAGTTATGGTTCCGATAGTGCCTTTGAGCGTATCGTCTCCCGTGTCGGCAGAAGTGTCGGCAGAAGTGTCGGCAGAAGTATCGTGCGGTGTGTCGAACGAGCCTTCATCGGCTGTGTCTTGCGTGACATGTGCCGTATCCGAAATATCGGAGGAAACACCCGGTCCTCCTGCGTCTGACTTATCACATGAGGCAAGCGCTATACATAAGATGAGAACGAGCATGCTCGTTATTACAGTCAATAATTTTTTGTTTTTCACGGTATTCCCTCCTTTTACATAATAGCTCTTTTGTAATATTATTATACCACCCATTTTATTATACCACCCATTGCTATATATGTCAATTGAGTGTTGTTTGTTTGGCTGAATTTCGTCAAGTTGCATAAAAAAACAGTTCATTTTGCAACGCCTGACATTTTGAAGCTTGAGATATGCGGCGCTTATATAATTTTTTCAAAAAAATATAGTAATATATCTTGTAAAAACAAAATTAATAATATATAATAATAGTGTTTGGCGTTGGCGGATACTGTTTTCGTTCGCTATTTTCCCCCTCGCCTATCCTAAATTCGTATAACAATATCTCATATAAAGAAGGAATCTAACAATGTCAAAGAAATTCAGACGTATCGGTATTCTTACCTCGGGCGGAGACGCACCCGGAATGAATGCAGCTATCAGAAGTGTCACCCGCACCGCTATAAACTACGGCGTTGAGGTCGTAGGAATATATCGCGGATACAGAGGTCTCATCGACGGAGATCTCAAGGTCTTCAGTATGCGTGACGTTTCCAATATCATAAATGACGGCGGAACGATGCTCTACTCCGACAGATGTCTTGAGTTCAAGACTCCCGAGGGTATGGCAAAAGCTCTCTCTACCTGTGAAAAGAATGAAATAGACGGTATAGTATGTATCGGCGGCGACGGTACCTTCAAGGGTGCGATCGACCTCACGCGTCACGGCATCCCCGCAATAGCTCTGCCCGGTACTATCGACAACGACATCACCTCCACCGATTACACTATCGGTTTTGATACTGCGGTAAACACCACCATCGAGATGGTCGACAGACTCCGCGACACCTGCGAATCTCACGCGAGATGTAACGTAGTTGAGGTAATGGGTCGTAACTGCGGAGACATAGCTCTCTATGCAGGTCTCGCTACCGGTGCTACCGAGATACTCATTCCCGAGTTGCAGTTTGACGAGCAGAAGATCTTTTCAAGAATAAACAAGTACAAGGCAGCAGGCAGACGTAACTTTATCATTATGGTAAGTGAAGGTCTGGGCGCCGAATACTCCGAGAGTCTGCCCAAGAAGATCGAAGAAGCAACGGGCATCGAAACGAAGTTTGCCCGCCTCGCTCACGTCGTCCGCGGCGGCTCGCCCACCTTCCGTGACCGTGTACTCGGTGCGAGAATGGGCGTACGCGCAGTAGAGGAGCTGCTCGCAGGAAACTCCAACCTCGTTATCTGTGAGCTTAACGACCGCGTAAGCAGTATGGATATCGAGCTTGCACTTGCTCTTGACAGAATGTACAAGAACAAGCTCAAGGACGGTGAGCTTGACAAATTCACTCCCGAGCAGATAACCATGATGCAGGAAAGATGCCAAAGAGCTCGCTCCAAGGTAGAAACGCTCTACAAGATGGCAGAATCCATCTCAAAGTGATCTGACTCCCTCTCCGAAAGCATATTTTATAAAACGTTCAAAAAGGCTGTATCGCACTCAGTGCGATACAGCCTTTTATTTATTCAGTCAAGGTATATTCTGTTCCACGCGTTCACGTCATTTGCGGAAGCGTTGGTAAAGGTATCGGTGATCATCTCGCTGCCCTCGTCCTGATTTGTGAGAGAAGCGTTTACCGAAATATACTCACTACCTCCGGTGCAGAGGTATGAGAGAGGTATGGATATCTCAAGTATCTTTCCCTTTTCAAGTCCCTTAGTCTCTCCGGTTCCGTCGTAGAGGCGGGAGCTTGTAATGATCGAGGTGAGAGATACCGCGTTCTGTGACTTTCCGTCAAAGTAGCTGACCGAGCAAAGTCCGTCAGAATCAAAGGTGAAGGTGTAATACGTATTCTCGGAAGCCGCGATGCATATGCTCTCCGTATCGCCTGCCGCCGCATAAGCGTCAAGTCTCTCAATGAGGATGAACAACTCGTCCTCGTCGTATGAGAATCTCATCGACATCTGCGCCTGACTTTCACTTCCTATAAACAGAGCGGAAGTATTATCCTGCCAGTCGTACGTTCTTGCATCCAATCTCGTATCCTGCATAGGTGCGTAGATAACGTGATTGAGATAGAATCTTCCGACGTCAAGCTCCGTCTTCTTCGGTTCGGAGTGAGTACCCTCTACCGTATTTGCCATCGTACCGATGACCGAGTGAGAGGAATCGACGAACAAACTCGACCAGAGTCCGACGTGCGAGCCGAAGGGCTTGAAGCTACCCCAGAATTCGTGTGCCGTCGAGTCGCCCATAAGTATGCGCATATTTGCGTTGTGCATACTGAGTGCCGTCTCGCCCGAAGGGAACTGAACGAGGTACGGGCCACCCGCACTCTCAAAGTTCTTTACGTAATCAACGGGGCCCTCCTCGTCAAAGGCAAGGTCGTTTGCCCAGTTGTCGTTAGAATACGCACCCGAAATACGGAAGCTGCCCTCTGCCGTAACCGTCTCGGCGATAAGTGCAAGGGTACCGTTGTTGAGCTCTACGACTGTCGGCATCTGCGCCGACATATAGTCGTAGCCGTCTGTCAGACGGTACTGCTGCATTACTATCTGTCCCGTATATTTATCGGCGTCTCCTCCAAACCACGTCTCTCCTCCGTCCTTTGAACGAATGAGTCCGACACAAGACGAACGGATATCGTCACGCCAGCCGTGCAAATTCAAAAGGTGTCCGGTCTGTGTGTAATAGACCTGTATCTCACCGCTTGAAGTCTGAAGGATGTAAGGCTCCCAAGCAGTACCTCTGAAGATTATCTTTTTCTGTGACCAGGTCTTTCCGTTATCCTTGCTCGTGATTATAAGAAGACCATTAGATCTTACGTCCTTGGTGTAATTTGCTTTTCCTCTGAATGCACTGACTACCATGATCGTTCCGTCGTCAAGTATGCAGAGGTCAGCCGTCATACACACCATCGTATCGTCGTAACCGTCGGGGTAAGACGACTCACCGAGTATGCGTTTTCCAAACGTCCAGTTTATCGCGTCGTCAGAGGTCGCAAAGTAGATATGCCACGGGATACGGTTTGCCTGATAGACCATAATGTACTTGCCGTTTTCCATTCGTCTTATTCTCGAATAGTAAGGCACAGACATCTTGCCAAGCTCACTTGAGGGTACCGAGCGGTATTCTCTGTGGTTTAGCTCTATCGTACTGTACTTCTCGAGTCCCGCGTGTGAATCCGCCTCTCCCTGCTCCTTGTTGAGCATCGAGATGGGGGTTATGGCTTCCACTACCGTTTCCTCCCAGCTCATTTCCCATCCGAGCAGCGTCTTTACGAGGACGAGTGCGTCGCGGTTGTTCATCTTGCCGTTTGCGTCAAGATCGACGTTATCCTCAAACGCCAAAGCATCGTGGCCGCTGAGCGCACG
>JAZQXE010000051.1:0-17796 GCA_045632705.1 Eubacteriales bacterium
CTGTAAGAGGTCAGAGAACAAAGACAAACGCTCGTACAAGAAAAGGTCCTGCGAAGACGATCGCTAACAAGAAGAAGTAAAGGAGTGACACGACAAAATGGCAAAAGCAACAGCAAAAAAGGTTGTTAAGAAGCGTCGTGAGCGTAAGAACGTTGAAAAGGGTTGTGTGCATATTCAGGCAACCTTTAACAATACGATAGTTACGATCACAGACCTTGCAGGTAATGCAGTATCATGGGCAAGTGCAGGTGAGCTTGGCTTCAAGGGTTCGAGAAAGTCTACTCCCTTTGCAGCTCAGACAGCAGCAGAGACCGCAGGTAAGCTCGCAACAGAGCACGGCATGAAGACCGTAGAGGTTTACGTAAAGGGTCCCGGATCCGGACGTGAGTCTGCAATCCGCGCACTTGAGACGGTAGGACTTCAGATCACACTCATCAAGGATGTAACTCCTATTCCTCACAACGGTTGCCGTCCGCCTAAGAGACGCCGCGTATAATTTTTTAGGAGGTAGAAAGAAATGGCAAGATATACAGGACCTTCCTGCAGAATGTGCCGCAGAGAAGGCACTAAGCTTTATCTCAAAGGAGATCGCTGCACGTCCGATAAGTGTTCATTTAACCACAGATCTACGGCACCCGGTCAGCACGGTGCTGCTCGTAAGAAGGTAAGTGAGTACGGAACGCAGATGCGTGAAAAGCAGAAGGCAAGAAGATATTACGGTGTTCTTGAAAAGCAGTTCAAGAACTACTACGTAATGGCAGAAAAGAAGGAAGGTATGACAGGTGAGAACCTTCTTATCATCCTTGAGACCAGACTTGACAACGTTGTTTACAGAATGGGTATGGCAAACAGCCGTAAGGAAGCTCGTCAGCTCGTTCTCCACGGTCATTTCACACTCAACGGCAAGAAGGCAAATATTCCTTCTATCCTCGTTAGCGTAGGCGATGTTATCGCAGTAGCAGAGGGCAGCCGCGACAGTGTAAAGATCAAGGAGCTTGCAGAGGCTATGGCAGCAAAGACTGCTCCGAAGTGGCTTGATGCAGATGCAGCTAATATGAGCGCAAAGGTCAACGCGATTCCCGCAAGAGAAGACATTGACTTCCCGTTCACAGAGCAGCTCATCGTCGAGCTCTATTCGAAATAAGATATGCCTCCTGTATCCGTTTGGCTCAAGTCCAAACGGATCAGAAGCGAACTGCATAATGTACGTTTGGTTATGCGGTTTGTATCCGTCCACATGGAAACGACAATTTTTGCTAAAAAATTGATTTTAAAAGGAGGATTATCATGATCGAAATAGAGAAACCCAATATAATCGTTGATAATGACAACGGAAACGGCAGAAGCGGCCGCTTTATAGTAGAGCCTCTTGAGCGCGGCTATGGAACGACTCTCGGAAACTCTCTTCGCAGAGTGCTTCTCTCCTCTCTCCCCGGATATGCCGTAACGAGCATAAAGATAGACGGTGTTCTCCACGAGATATCAACCGTTGCAGGAGTAAAGGAAGACGTAGCAGAGATCGTACTTAACGTCAAGGGCATAGTTGCAAAGCTTTATTGCACTTCACCCAAAACGGTCGTTATTGACGTAAACGGCCCTTGTGATGTTACCGCAGGTGATATCATGGGAGACGCCGATATTCAGATACTCAACCCCGAGCATCATATCGCTACCGTATGCGAGAACGCACACTTCTATATGGAGCTTACGTTTGAGCACGGCAGAGGATACGTTTCTCAGGAGAGAAACAAGCAGTTGTACGCTCAGTCCCTCGGACAGAACGGTATGCCTATCGGTCTTATATTCACCGACTCCATCTTTACCCCTGTTTACAGCGTAAGCTACAAGGTAGAGAATACCCGTGTCGGTAATATCACGGACTTTGACAAGCTGACGCTTGACGTTCTCACCAACGGTACGGTATCTGCAAAAGAAGCGATTTCACTTGGAGCCAAGATTCTCAACGAGCATCTCAACTTGTTTGTGGATATGTCTGATGAAGCAAAGAAGGCTGAAATAATGGTTGAGAGAGAAGAAACCAAGAAGGAAAAAGTTCTTGAGATGACCATTGAGGAGCTTGACATGTCGGTAAGAAGCTTCAATTGCTTGAAGCGCGCCGGCATCGATACTGTAGAGGATCTCACCAATCGTACCGAAGAGGATATGATAAAGGTAAGAAACCTTGGAAAGAAGTCGCTTGAAGAAGTTATTCAAAAGTTACGTTCACTCGGATTGGACCTCAAAAAAGAAGAGGACTAATCGGAAAAATTCGATAAGGAGGGAAAAATAAATGCCCGGAACAAGAAAACTCGGCAGAACTACCGCCCACAGAAAAGCAATGCTCAGGGGAATGGTAACGTATCTGCTTGAGAACGGTCAGATTGAAACAACTCTTACCAGAGCTAAGGAAGTTGCTCCTCTCGCAGAGAAGATGATCACCCTCGGTAAGAAAAATACTCTCGCTTCCTATCGCGCAGCTCTTTCTTTCATAACCAAGGAAGATGTCGCAAAGAAGCTTTTCGATACCATCGCACCTCAGTATGAGGGCAGAGCAGGTGGTTACACCCAGATCTACAAGCTCGGACCGCGTCGCGGAGACGCAGCTGAGATGGCACTTATCCGCCTTATACCCGTTGAGGTAAAGGAAGAGGAAAAGAAGCCTGCAAAGAAGTCTTCCAAGAAGGCAGACGCTGAGGTTGCTGATGCAACTGACGCTCCCGCAGCTGAGTAATCTGAAGTATTAAAAGATCAGAGAGACACTTTTTGTAGGGTGTCTCTCTGTTTTTTCTTTTTTGATATAGATGGTTATATAAAATACGATTGACAAAAAAAGGTTTATTGTTTATAATGGACTCGTAAACTTAAAAAATCTTTTTAGGAGTTTGAAATGAAAAAGTTTTTAGCATTATTACTTGCGGTACTTATGGTATTACCCGCGATGATGGCGTGCGGAGAGCAGACTACGGCGACGCCCGCTGACACGGATGCAGCTGATACTGACGGCACGGCGGCGGCTGACATCAAGCTGTTTTACGACGCAGAGGACAAGAGCGATTACGTTATCGTTTATCCCGCAGAGTCAGAACTGTATTCGACCTGCTTTGAGCTGAAGGGAATGACGTATGCGGTAAGAAGCGTAAGCCTGTGGCCGAAGAAGGATACGGAAGTAGACGCGGGTGAATACGAGATAATCGTCGGAAAGACTAACCGCCCCGAATCACAGGAGCTTCTCGCTACTATCGCGGACGGAGAATACGCTATAAAGGCATACGGCAAGAAAATAGTAATTGCCGCACACACGGAAGACGACGTGACCTACGCAGTAGAGGAGTTTATCAAAATGTACGTAGCAGATAAGAAGGATAACGTAATACTTCCCGCCGACCTTTCGGTAAAGGGCAAGGTACCCTCCGAGTTTGAGTTGCTCGAGGCAGGATGGACGTTTAAAAAATTCACCGATTCAAACAAGACCGAGCTTCCTTATCAGATATATATTCCAAACGATCTTGACGCGACCAAGGAATACCCCGTGATCCTCTTTATGCACGGTCTTGGCTCTGTCGGAACTGACGGAAGCCACATAAAGAGCGAGGTCGCACAGTTTGTAAAGAACGTTGTCGCAAGTGAATATAAGGACGACGTTATCATCGTTGCACCTCAGCATCCCTCGGGACAAAAGTGGGTAGACGTTTCTTTTACCTCGGGCACATACAGTTTTGATAAGACTCCTATGTCAAAGTATATGAAGGCGGCAGTTGAGCTCTTTGACGTAGTATTTGAGGAGTTGCCCGTTGATACTGACAGAGTATACGGATACGGTAACTCCATGGGTGCATTTGCTACCATTTATCTTGCAATGACCTACCCAGACCTTTACGCTGCAATAGTACCTGTTGCGGGCGGATGCGATCCTACCAAGGCGTCACTTATCAAGGACGTGCCGATATGGCTCTTCCACGGTGATGCCGATACGACGGTCAACTATATAGGCTCAAAGACGCTTGCAGACAATCTGACGGCACTTGGCGCTTCTAACGTCAAGATCACGATATACCCCGGTATAAATCACGCGACGAAGGGTTGCTTTGTTGCAGCGGCAAATACCGAGGGACTGCTTGAGTGGATGTTCTCACAGAGCAAGTCAAACTAAGGTAAATAACAGACGCAGCATAAATATCACCTCGCATTACCGCGGGGTGATATTTGCTATTAATATTAGATGAAATAGCAAGTAGTGAGGTAGAGGGCAAATGGAAACAGAACTTCTCGATAGCGCGTTGTGCGCCGGCTGGACGTTTAGGAGCTTTACAGGGGCAAATTCCGTCTCGCTTCCATATCAGATATATATACCGCAAAATTACGATAGATCGAGAAAATATCCCGTGCTTTTATTTATGCACGGAATGGGATCGGTTGGATGTGACGGTGAACATATACGGCAAAAGGTAGCCGAATATCTGCGGATAGTTACCGAGGGTAAATATAAGGATGAAGTGTTGATCATAGCACCTCAATGTCCAAGGGGGCATAGGTGGGTAAATATCAACAGAGTTCCGACAGACGGCATTTATAAACTTGAGAATATGCCGATGACAGATCACCTCGCAGCTGCGGTGGAGCTGTTTGAGTACGTGTGCGAGTCATTTTCTATAGATCCTAACCGAATATACGGATACGGTAACTCAATGGGCGCTTTTGCTATCATCTATCTTGCATTGACGTACCCCGAAACGTTTGCGGCGATAGTTTCCGTAGCGGGCGGCGGGGATCCAGATAAAGCACATTTGCTAAAGAACGTTCCGACGTGGATATTCCATGGAGACGCAGACAAAACGGTAGATATTAAAGGTTCAAGAAGCATCGCTCGAAATGCACGTGCCGTTAATGCAAAGGACGTAAGGCTGACAGTTTTTGAAGGCGTAGGTCATCACGCGATCGACTGCTTTGTTGCGGCGGCAAATACCGAGGGACTGCTTGAGTGGATGTTTTCGCAGAAAAAAGGCTCGTAAGTATAACGTAAAAAAAGTTGGCATCGCGAGATGCCAACTTTTTCGTTTTGTTTGGGAGTTTTACGCTTCCTTTTTCTTGGTGATCGTCTTTATAGCGAACATCGTGAATACGAGCAGTGCTAGGGAAACTGCGAGCGTAATGAATACGTTCTGTACGAGTCCCGCAACGACGTAGCCGATAAAGGATACGCACGCTACCGTGATCGCATAAGGAAGCTGCGTGGAAACGTGGCTGACGTGATCACACTGTGCGCCTGCACTCGACATAATGGTCGTATCCGAGATAGGTGAGCAGTGGTCGCCGCAAACCGCACCTGCAAGGCACGCCGACATACCGATTATGTAAAGCTCGCTTGTAGGATCGGAGAAGATAGCAGTAACGATCGGAATGAGGATACCGAAAGTACCCCAAGAGGTTCCGGTTGAGAATGAAAGTATGCAAGCAACGACGAATATGATAGCGGGCAGGAAGTTCTTGAGGGCTGCGGCGCTGGTCATCATCTGGTCAACGAATATATCGGCACCGAGCATACCCGTCATATTCTTGAGGGCAGTTGCAAAGGTGAGGATGAGGATAGCGGGAACCATCGCGTTAAATCCGCGCGGGATCGCTTCCATAGCGTCTTTCATAGTAATTACGCGTCTTGCTATAAGGAATACTATGGTAAGAACGAGAACGATGAGAGCTCCCCAGGGAAGACCTACGGTTGCGTCCGTATCACCGAATGCGGTAATGAAATCAGCACCGTCGAGAATACCACCGACGTAGAGGAGTGCAAATACGCAAACGCCGATGAGAACGATTATCGGCAGGATCAGGTCGATGACCTTGCCCTTGGGGTTGCCTTCTTCTTCGTCAAGAGCCTGACTTGATGAAGCAACCGTGTAAAGATCTCCTGCGAGTGCGTTACGCTCAAACTTAGCCATAGGGCCGTAGTCGAATCTCATAACGGATATGAGAATGACAAAAGCGAGAGTAAGAAGCGAGTAGAGGTTGTAGGGAATAGCCTGAACGAAAAGCGATATACCGCTGACGCCGGCTTCCTCAGCATATGAGGAAACTGCCGCTGCCCAAGAGGATATCGGAGCTATCATACAGATAGGAGCTGCAGTTGCGTCGATAAGGTACGCGAGTTTTGCGCGGCTTATCTTGTGTGAGTCGGTAACGGGTCTCATGACGCTTCCTACCGTGAGGCAGTTGAAATAGTCGTCGATGAAAATGAGCACGCCGAGAGCGAAGGTAGCGAGATGCGCACCGACGCGAGTCTTTATGTGCTTTTGCGCCCAACGGCCGAACGCAGCAGAGCCTCCCGCCTTATTTACGAGAGCAACGAGAACGCCGAGTATAACGAGGAATATGAATATACCTGCCGTTCCGCTTACTGCACTGATGAGTCCCTCGTTAACGATAGCGTCCATCGTCCCGAGAGGTGAGAAGGTCGTTGCAAAGAGACCTCCTGCAAGAATACCGATGAAGAGTGACGAGTAGACCTCTTTTGTGATGAGAGCCAACGCGATAGCTATCAGCGGAGGTACGAGCGCCATAAACGTAGAATGGTATCGGCTTACCGTAACGTTTCCGCTGCCTTCGCACGTGTCACAGACAACGGACTCAATGCTTCCGGCTCCTTCGCAATCGGCACAGCTCTCTATACCGTCACCCTTGATAACGACGGCAAGAACGACTATCGCCGCTAATGCGATAAGCAGAGCAATGAGCTTGACCAAAGTGGATTTCTTCATTGTTTTGCTCCTTTGATTGAATTGTTCTTTTACAGACTACGTCTGTAATTAACTGTAATATTACCATAATATACTTAAAAAGTCAATCTAATATAAAAAATGAAGAAAAAATAATACGCCCCATTATCGTGTTCTCCTTAGCGGAGAACACGATAAGTTATGATTGCCCTTGCGGTCAAGTTATCAGTTTAGATTGGCTGAGCCAAGTTATGAGCGACTGCGTCGCGTTAAGGGAAATGGGGGCAATCATATCATAACGGCGCAAGCCTCATAACTCTAAACTAAAAAGCAGAAAAAAGAGAGAACAATTCGGACATAAAACCGATTTGCTCTCTCTTCTGTTTTTATTGCAAGTTTCGCATTTGTTAAACAAACGCTTCGGGATATGTCTATACCCTTATTTTAAATTCTCCAATAAGAACACGCCAAAGGGGCGTATCGTTTTTCTTTTTTGGGGGTTGACTGTCGTTATTTTGAAAATTTAAAAACGACGTCTTTAGTTTCTACTACTGCTTCCATATACGAGTATTCTGCATATCCTACGTAGTAGCGGTATATCTTGTAGGTCACCTCGCTGCCGTTTACCTCGACGATAGCCGTGATATTGTAGGAGCTGTCCTCTCTGATAGCTTTTAAGGTATAGGGCGAGCCGTTTATCGTGTTTTCGTCTATCTTTTCGGTATCTCCGTAAGAGCTTACCCAATCTCCAAAGAGGTAGGAAACGAGCTCCGGCTCAATACCGGTGACCTTGTCAAAATTGTTGCCGTTTTGCGAGGCGTCTGCGCACGAGCACGAGAATATACATATCAGCGTCAAAAGGATCAAGAACGATCTTTTCATATTTCTTCCCCCGAATAGTAGTCCGTTGCACTTATTATAACATATAAAAAGTGCTAATTCAAGGCGGATGGGCGTATTCTTTAACAATTATTTGCGCTCAAAGTGTTGAAACGCGCGGCAAATTAGGATATAATAGTACTTTAGAGAAGTATGTTTGCTTTGTGCAGACGAGGATATGAATAATATTTTTTTGAAAGAAACGTGTGTTATGTGTTTGAAGGATAAAGTCACCTCCCTCTTTGAAAACAAAAAAATAGCAGTTATAGGTATAGGTATATCGAACATACCGCTCATTCGCTTTTTGCTTGATGCGGGAGCAATAGTTACCGCAAGAGACGTAAAGCCGCTCTCGGAGCTTTCCCCCGAGGTCAAGGAGCTGTGCGAGAAGCGCGGCCTTTCCGTAATATGCGGAGAGGGTTATCTCGGAGAGCTTGACGAGCAGATCATTTTCCGCTCTCCCGGACTTCGCCCTGACATTCCCGAAATTGCACAGGCGTGTCAGAGAGGGGCGGTGCTGACGAGCGAAATGGAGCTTTTCTTTGAGCTTGCTCCCTGCCGTATCGTCGCGATAACGGGAAGTGACGGAAAGACTACCACGACCACCCTTACATATCTTTTGACGGACGGTATGCTTAAGGAGTCGGGAGAGGGACGCGCTTACGTCGGAGGAAACATCGGCTCACCTCTTCTTCCCCACGTCTACGAGATGACGGAGAAGGATATATGCATAGTTGAGCTATCGAGCTTTCAGCTTCAGACGATGCAGGGAGGCGCGGACATTGCGCTCATAACCAATATAACGCCAAACCACCTCAACTGGCATACGGGAATGGAAGAATATATCAGCGCAAAGGAAAATATATACAAAAGCGACAGATGCAAGCGCCTGGTGCTTAATGCTTCAAACGACGTTACCCTCGGCATACTAAAAAAGGAATTGCCGAACAAGATAAAGAAGATAGCGTTCAGCTCCCACGTATCCGAGTGTGAATTTTCAAGCGGTATGGTCTATCTTGAAAACGACAATCTCATATACAGCGAGGGCGTGTGCGAGACCGTACTCGTTGATGCGGACAGCATCAAGCTCCCGGGACGTCACAACAAGGAAAATTATATGGCAGCGGCAGCGGCTGTGCTCGGACTCGGATTTGACGAGGATACGTTCATTGGCGTATTCAGAGAGGTTGCAACGACCTTTGGCGGAGTTGAGCATCGTCTTGAGTACGTTCGTACCCTCGACGGAGTCGATTACTACAACTCCTCTATCGACTCTTCTCCTACGAGAACGGCAGCGGCGCTCGGATGCTTTGAGGATAAGAGTATCGTTATCGTTGGCGGATACGACAAGCATATTCCGTTCGAGCCTCTTGCCGAGGTGTTGTGTAAAAAGGCAAAATACGCAGTGCTCTGCGGAGCTACTGCAGAGGCTATCGCCCGCTCAATAGAGCAATGTGAGCTTTATAAAGAGAGTGGTCTCGTTTACGTGCACGCAGAGGATTTCGTTTCTGCGGTGAATACGGCAAGAGCGGCGGCAGAGTCGGGGGACAGAGTCATTCTCTCTCCGGCGTGTGCTTCCTTTGATATGTTCAAAAACTTCGAGGAGCGCGGCAGACGTTTTAAAGAAATAGTAAATGCACTCGATTGAGCGCAGATAGGAAAAGAAAATGAGTTTTACGGATCTTGAAAAATTAAGTAGAGAGGCAGAGGCGGCGCTTGAGCCTATATTCAAAGAGATAAGAAGCGTCTCTGAGAAGAACACGGCGCGCGTGCTTGACGCTTTCAGAGAAAACAGAGTGTCGAGTTCTCACTTTATGGCGACGGACGGCTACGGCTACGACGACAAGGGCAGAGATACGCTCGATATCATATACGCGACGCTTTTCGGTACGGAGGCGGGATTCGTCCGCCACAGTATAGCAAACGGAACGCAGGCGCTCGCAATTGGTCTTTACGGACTTTTGCGTCCGGGTGACGTGATGCTTTCCGTTACGGGTGCGCCGTACGATACGCTCGAGGAGGTCATCTCTTCAAAGAACGGTGACGGCTCGCTTCGCGATTTCGGCGTTGAATACGAGCAGGAGGAGCTGGTCGGAGGCAGGATAGCTCTCGATACACTCAAAGCTCGCCTTATCGCCGACACGGAAAAGAAGATAAAGGTGGTCTATATACAGCGCTCAAAGGGATATCTCAACCGTCCTACGCTGACCAGCGACGAGATAAACGAGGCGGCAAGACTCGTTCATTCAGTCTCTGATGCGTACGTCGTTTGCGATAACTGCTACGGAGAATTTACGGAGCTATACGAGCCGTACGAGTGCGATCTCATTATCGGCTCTCTTATCAAAAATCCCGGCGGCGGTATGGCGGAGAGCGGCGGATATATCTGTGGCTCAAAGCGTGCGGTAGAGCTTGCTTCATACAGATTGACGACGGTAGGCGTAGGACTTGAGGTCGGTGCTTCGCTCGGACAGTCAAAGAATATTTACAAAGGTCTTTTCTACGCGCCTCACTCGGTCTCTCAGGCGCTTATGACGGCTCACTTTGCGGCTTATATATTTGAAAAGCTCGGATTTGAGACCGAGCCCGTATACAGTGAGAGACGCTCGGATATCATTCAGGCGGTCAAACTCGGAAAGCCCGAGCTTTTGTGTGCTTTCTGCCGCGGTATCCAGTACGGCTCTCCCGTTGACGCATTCGTTACGCCGGAGCCTTGGGCTATGCCCGGCTACGCTGACGAGGTCATTATGGCGGCGGGAACGTTTTGCATGGGTGCGAGCATCGAACTTTCGGCTGACGGCCCGCTTCGCGCTCCCTACACCGTATTTTTCCAGGGTGGACTTACCTACGAAAGCGGCAAGGTCGGAGTGCTCAGCGCCGCAAAAGAGATACTTAAGGAATTAGAAAAAAAGGAAAACTAAAAGAGGGTAGATAAGATGAAAAAGATCATACTGATATTGACGGCGCTTTTTCTGTGCATTTCGCTTTTTTCCTGCACGTCGGAGGGCGAGGCTCACATGGGCTTTAAAATAATATCAACGGATATAAATGACTTTCACCTTGAGGTGCCGTCAGAGTGGACTGTAACGAGCCAAAACGGCTTTGTCAGCGCGACCGCAAACGGACTTGCCGGAGACGAGTCAAACGTTTCGGTAATGTCAACGGTGCTCAACGGCACTCTTACGACCGAGGCTGAATATTTCGACGCTTTGCTGGTATCCTACGGTGAAATGTACAAGGACGTTGAGGTAGAGTCACGCGACGTTGACGTTGACTTTGGCGACGGAAAAGGAAAGAAATACGTTTTTACCGCCACCGTGCTTGGTGACGAGTATCGCTTTATGCACGTTCTGCGCGTTCGCAACGACAGACTCTATATATTCACGTACACCTCAAACGAGGAATTCTACGCCGAGCACGAGCTCGAGGTAGAGTACGTGATATCCTACTTTGAATTTAAGGTGTAAAGCAGTATGTCAGAAATATACTTTGACAACAGTGCGACCACACGTCCCTATGAAGAATGTGCAAGGATAGTCTACGACGCCTTGCTCTCGGATTTTGCAAATCCGTCCTCGCTTCACCGCGCGGGAAACGACGTCAGAAAAAAGATAGAAGCGGCAAGAGAGGAAATACTCAAAACTCTCTCGGCTGACGCGCAGAGGTACAAGCTCGTCTTTACGGGCGGGGGAAGTGAAGCTAACAATCTTGCCATTCTCGGCACGCTCAGATCGAAAAAATGGCACTCAAAGCCGAAGATACTCGCAGGTGCCGGAGAGCATCCGTCCGTTACCAACGCCCTGCTTTGCGCAGAGGCAGAGGGAGCGGAGGTCGTATTTATCTCTACCGCGGGCGGTGAGATAGATATGGAGATGCTTGCGCGTGAAGCTGACGAGCGAGTCGTTTTCTGTACGTTTATGACGGTCAACAACGAGACGGGTGCGCTATATAACGTAAAGGAAGCTTTTAGCGCGGTAAGGCGCAGAGCTCCCGAGTGCGTATGCCACACCGACGCCGTACAGGCGTATCTGAAAACGAACCTGAGCGTAGCGGCTCTCGGCGCCGATATGATCAGCATTTCCGCTCACAAGGTGCACGGCCCCAAGGGTATAGGTGCTCTTATAGTAAACTCGGACGTGCTAAAACGCCGTCTGCTCTCTCCCGTCGTTTATGGCGGCGGTCAGGAGACGGGACTGCGCGCGGGCACGGAAAACTCCCCGTACATACTTGGTTTTGCCGCATCGGCAAAAAAGGCAAGGGAAGAAATGCCCAAGCTCAAGAGCACGGCTCTCGATCTGTACGAGTATATAAAAAAAGCCGTAGGTGAGCTTGACGGCTTTTCGATAAACGAGCCGAAGACACGCGTCAACCACATAATCAGCATCACGATGCCCGATATAAAGAGCGAAACTATGCTCCACCATCTCTCCGCTTACGGTATATCCGTGTCAAGCGGCTCTGCCTGCTCCTCACATTCTCAGGATACGAGCCCCGCGCTTGCGGCGTTTGGACTTGAGAGGGAGGATGCGGACTGTACGATACGCGTCAGCTTGTGCGCGCAGAACACGCGCGAGGAGGCGGAACGCTTTATCGCGGCACTCTCCGAGGGCGCTTCTCGGCTGGTCAGAATAAGAAGAACGAAAAGAAAAAAATAATTTGAGTTTTTTTATAAAAAGGCTTGCAATTGAGCAAAATTCGTGGTACTATAAGTAACTGTGATAGTGTGTAGCGAAAAACAGCGCATCCTCTCAGGCGCTTTTCGCTTTCTATAAAATTCGTAAGGAGGTGTATATCATGCCGAATATCAAATCCGCAAAGAAGCGTGTTAAGGTCATCAGTGCCAAGACCCTTCAGAATCAGATCTTCAAGTCACAGCTCAAGACTACTATAAAGAAGTTCAACAAGGCTGTTGAGGACGGAGATAAGGCAGTAGCTGAGGTAGCTTATGTTGCTGCAGTTAAGATGGTAGACAAGGCTGTTGGCCGTAACATCATCCACAAGAACTGTGCTGCTCACAAGAAGAGCCAGTTTACAAAGAAGCTTAACGCAATGGCGTAAAGAAACGAGCGCAACGGTTTGACCCACCGTTGCGCTGTTTTTTAGCATTTTAACGGAGAAGAAATGAAAAGACTATTTAGCTATATGAAGCTCAAGCCCCTTGAGAGCGTGCTCGCGCCGCTTTTCAAAATGCTTGAGGCGATATTTGAGCTTCTCGTTCCGATACTCATAGCGAGTTTGGTAGATAACGGAATATATAAAAACGACGTTCCTTTCATAATCAGAATGGGCATCTTTTTGATAGTGCTCAGTATCGTCGGATTTGTCAGTGCAATAACCGCACAGTACTTTGCGGCAAAGAGCGCAGTAGCTGTCGGCTCTGCGATGAGACGGGATCTTTTTTCTCATATAAACAAGCTCAGCTACAAGGAGATAGACGAGACGGGAATTTCCACCCTTATTACGAGAATGACGGGTGACGTCGATCAGGTGCAAAACGGAGTAAACATCTTCTTGCGTCTCTTTATGCGCTCACCTTTCGTAGTTTTCGGTGCTATGATAATGGCGTTCACGGTAGACTTCAAGTCGGCGCTCGTGTTCGTTTTGACTATTGCCGTTTTGCTATTCGTGGTATTTCTCATACCGATAGTATGCATGCCGCTGCACAAAAAGGTGCGCGCGCATCTCGACCGCGTTATGCTCTCCACGCGAGAGAATCTGAGCGGCGTGCGCGTTATCCGCGCGTTCAACCGACAGAGTGAACAGCAAGCCGAGTACGAGAGGGAGACGGGCGTTTTATATAGAGCACAGATATTCGTCGGCAAGATATCCGCGCTTCTCAATCCGATCACCTTTATCGTAATAAATTCGGCAATAATAGTTATACTTCTCTTCGGCTCGGAGCAAGTACAGAGCTCTCGCCTTTCACAGGGAGACGTGATAGCACTCATAAACTATATGTCGCAGATACTCGTTGAGCTTGTAAAGTTCGTTAACTTTATCATACTTATGTCTAAGTCCCACGCCTCACTTTCCAGAGTGAACGCCGTGTTTGATATTACCCCCTCGATAGAGGACGGTGAGGGCAAGCGCATAGACGAGGACAGAACGAAGCTCAGCGTTGAGTTCAGAGACGTTGATTTCAAGTACTCGGGCGCATCGGAAAACTCGCTTGAGGGCGTCAGCTTCAAGGCGGAGGCGGGAGAAACTATCGGCGTTATCGGCTCGACGGGCTCGGGCAAAAGTACGCTTGTCAACCTTATCGCGCGTCTGTACGACGTCAGCGGCGGCTCTGTTATGATAGACGGCGTGGACGTGAGGGAATACGACGGAGAGTCGCTGAAGAGTAAGATCGCAATAGTACCGCAAAAGGCACAGCTCTTTGCGGGAGATATCAGGAGCAATCTGCGTATGAGCGCCCCCGACGCTGACGACTGGAAGATGTACAGAGCTCTCGAGGTAGCGCAGGCGCTTGAATTCGTAGAGCAAAAGGGAGAGGGACTCTCTCTTCGCATAGAGCAGGGAGGAAGAAATCTCTCGGGCGGACAAAAGCAACGCCTTACCATTGCCCGTGCTATCGTTCGCGATCCCGCGATACTGATACTCGACGACAGTGCTTCCGCACTTGACTTTGCTACCGACGCACGTCTGCGCGCGGCAATAAAGGAATACAGCTCCGAAATGACGGTGTTTATCGTTTCACAGAGAGTCGGAAGCGTACGCAGCGCTGACAAGATAGCGGTGCTCGACGACGGCAGACTTTGTGGATTTGCTTCTCACAAAGAGCTTTTAAAGAGCTGTGAGGTATATCGTGAGATCTGCTCGTCGCAGATGCGCAGAGAGGAGATCGAACGCGATGAAAAATAACGTAAAGAAAAACGGTAATACGAAAAAGAGCACGCTCGGGCGTATTCTTGCGCTCGTTGCTCCCTACAAGGTGCAGGTAGCGCTTATACTTCTGCTCACGAGCGCAACGACTCTTCTTTCTCTCTACATACCGATACTTACGGGACGTGCGGTAGACCTGATAATAGAGGGCAACGTCGACTTTGAGGGAGTAAACGCGATCGCTTTGAAAATAGGCGTGATCATTGCCGCCGTTGCTCTGACGCAGTGGCTTTGCTCTCATATAAATAACGTAGTCACCTTCGGTATAGTAAGATCCTTGAGAAACAAGGCGTTCGGAAAACTGCACAGACTGCCGCTTTCCTACCTTGATCCTCATCCTACGGGAGATACGCTCAGCCGTATCATAAACGATACGGAGCACATAAGCGACGGACTCCTCATCGGCTTTACCCAGCTTTTCTCGGGAGTCATAACCATCGTCGGAACGATAGTGTTTATGCTTACGATAAACGTATGGATTACCCTTGTCGTCGTCATACTCTCGCCCATGTCCTTTTTCATAGCCGACTTTATATCGAAAAAGACCTATATGTTCTTCGGGAAGCAATCGAAGAACAGAGGAGAGCTTACCGCCTATACGGAGGAGATGCTCGAGGGGCTGAAGGTAGTAAAGGCGTTCGGATACGAAAAGGAGGCACAGGCGGAGTTTGAGAAGATAAACGACGAGCTGGCATCCTCGTCTATGAAGGCGATATTCTATTCTTCGACCGTAAACCCCGCAACGCGTCTTATGTACAGTACCATATACGCGGGAGTTGCGATAGCGGGTGGTATTGTCGCGGCGACGAATCCTGCCGTACTAAGCGTCGGTATGTTCTCGTCGTTTTTGAGCTTCACAAATCAATATACCAAGCCGTTTAACGAGATAACCTCGGTAATTACGGAGTTCCAGAATTCACTTGCAAGCGCAAAGCGCGTCTTTGAGCTTCTTGACGAGGCGGAGCTGTCCGCGGATAAAAAGAAAAAGACTCTCGGCAATGTCGCGGGTGAGGTCGAGTTTGAGCGCGTGAGCTTCTCCTACGAGCCGAAGCGCAAGCTCATCGAGGACTTCAACGTAAAGATAGAGCGCGGAATGAGAGTCGCTATCGTAGGACCTACGGGATGCGGCAAGACGACGCTGATAAATCTGCTTATGCGCTTTTACGACGTTAAGCGAGGCAGTATCAAAATAGACGGAATAGATATACGGGACATACCGAGGGCGGAGCTGAGAAACAGTATCGGAATGGTATTGCAGGAGACGTGGCTTGCCGAGGGAACGATAAGAGATAATATAGCGTTCGGACGTCCCGATGCGACGGACGAGGAGATCGTTTGGGCGGCAAAGGAAGCGCACGCACATAGCTTTATAAAGAGAATGCCAAACGGATACGATACGAAGGTCGACGAGGGAGGCGGAAATCTCTCGGCAGGACAAAAGCAGCTATTGTGCATTGCCCGTCTTATGCTGACCTTGCCTCCGATGATCATTCTCGACGAGGCAACGTCGTCTATCGATACGATGACGGAGTTGCGAGTGCAGAAGGCGTTTGCCAAGATGATGGAGTCGCGTACGTCCTTTATAGTAGCGCATCGCTTGTCTACCATAAAAGAGGCAGACCTGATACTCGTTATGCGTGACGGAAATATCGTTGAGCAGGGAACTCACGACGAGCTTCTTTCGGAGGGCGGATTCTACGCACAGCTTTATAACAGTCAGTTTGCACATACTTGATAAAAAATCGACGGAGGTGATCCTGTGAGGATACACGAATCGGCAGAAAACTATCTCGAGACTATCTATATGCTCGGAAAAGAGAAGGGCGAGGTGCGCTCGATAGATATAGCAAACGAGCTTGAATATTCAAAGCCGAGCGTCAGCGTAGCTATGAAAAATCTGCGTGAAAACGGATATATAGAGGTAGGCGCTGACGGATATATCACCCTCACCGAAAAGGGCGAGAGTATTGCCGTGAGAATGTACGAGAGACATACGATGCTCACCAATTGGCTCGTATCCTTGGGGGTTGACGCGGATACCGCAAGTGCTGACGCGTGCCGTATCGAGCACGTGATAAGCGACGATAGCTTCGAGGCTCTGAAGAACAAATATTTTGCAAAGTAAAAAACACCCGTTGCGTGATAAAAGTTCTCGCAACGGGTGTTTTTGCATTTTTTAAAAACAACAAAATGCTAAAAACAAACCACATATTGCAATTGAAAGAGAGTCCCGTATGATGTTAGTATAAAACTATGAAAGTGAGGTGCTCGTATGAGAGAAAAGATACTGTTCAACGACGGATGGGTATTCCACCGTGGAGAGGTAAAAAACGAACTTCCGCAGAGCAAAGGGCCTATATACATTCAGTCAAAGACGGAGAGAATGAAGTGGGGGCCTGCCTCTAAGGATTATATTTCCGTACCTAACGACTCAAACTACAATCACGAATACAAGAGCGAAAAATGGGAGGACGTCAGACTCCCCCACGACTATATCGTGCTTTCACGCACGAGCGAGGAAAATAACAACGCCCTCGGATTTTTCAAGTACGACAACGCCTGGTACAGAAAAAAGTTCTCTCTCACCGAGGAAGACAAGGACAAGCGCATCTTCCTGCTTTTTGAGGGCGTTGCCACTCACGCGACGGTTTACCTCAATGGTTGCCTTATTGCGAGAAATCATTGCGGATATACGAGCTTTGAGGCGGATATTACTGATTTTGTCAAATACGAGGGAGATAACTGGCTCGCCGTTTACGTCAACTGCGAAAACCACGAGGGATGGTGGTACGAGGGCGGTGGAATATACCGCAACGTCTACCTTATAAAGACCGACCGTGTCAGCGTCGATATGTACGGTCTTTACGTCTATCCGAAGAAGATGTCGCAGGACGTATGGCGTACCGACGTCGATATTACGATACGCTCTGACCGCTATGATGACGTAGAAGCTCTCGCAGAGTGCCTGCTCGTCTCCGAGGACGGAGAGATAGTCGGACGCGAGGAGTGTGACGTGGTTGCTCCTGCCTACGATAAGACGACGCTCACTCTGACGATGGACGTAAAAGATCCGAAAATATGGGATATTGACTCAACGAATATGTACAGAGCTATCGTCCGCATTTATATCGACGGCGTGTGTGTGGATGAATACAGCGACAGATACGGATACAGAGAATTTTACCTTGACGCTGACCGCGGCTTTTGCCTCAACGGCAGATTTATCAAGATAGACGGCGTGTGCGCGCATCAGGACTTTGGTCTAACGGGCAAGGCGGTGCCCGATAACATCCTCAGACACAAGGTAAAGCTGATAAAGGAG
>JAZQXE010000052.1:0-4704 GCA_045632705.1 Eubacteriales bacterium
TCATGCTTTGACCCCCACGACCTTGCCGTCTTCAACAGTTACCCCGCACATGAATGTCCTATGTGCAAGCAGGGACAGAAGATAGACGCGCTGGTAAACTGCCACGGCTATTCAAAGCTCTGATATCACTATGTCAAAGGCAAAGACCACGGCGTTGCTCGGCATCATGACCGCACTCGGTATGATGCTCTCCTACGTCGACTCGCAAATACCCTTTATTGCCGCTATCCCCGGAATAAAGCTGGGACTCGCAAACGTTGTGAGCGTGTTTCTGCTATACTCAGTATCTGCAAAAAGCACGTGGCTCTCCGTCATCTCGAGAGTGTGTCTGACGAGTCTTCTCTTTTCTCCGAACGCCTACCACGCGGCGTATGGGCTTTGCGGAGCGATCCTCTCGCTGTCCGTGATGACGCTGCTCCGTCACACCGGGCGTTTCTCTGTGGCGGGTGTCAGTATGGCGGGGGGAGTTATGCATAACGTCGGACAGCTCGCTTGTGCCGTATTATTAACAAATACCCCGCAGCTCATCTTCTATCTCGGAGTGCTGACGCTGACGGGAACCATATTCGGTGCGCTTGTCGGTATATGCGCAACGCTCGTTTTACAGAGAGTCGGTCGGCTCACGCAATGAAAACATAAACGAAAAGGCACGCTTCAAACGAAGCGTGCCTTTTTTCGTTTATTCCTTTTCCGCCTGATCTAAAGCAGATTAGTTATAAAAGATATCGTCGTCGGTTGTGGGAGGGTCAACAGGAAGCTCAACCGTAGGGAAGTCGTCCTCGTTGCCGCTCTGCTTGCTAACGATGAAGATGATGGTAAAGACGTCTCTGTTGTTTACCTTACCGTCTCCGTTAACGTCGCCATAGATAGGAGCCTCGACATCCCAACCGGACAAATATCTGACAAGTACTGCAACATCCCTGTTGGATACTACACCGTCAGAATCGATATCACCAATAACGTCGGGCTCCTGCGGAAAATTTTCGCCGGGATCTTCAGGAGAAGTAATATCAAGCACAAGACCACGAGAGAAGATGACCATTTGAGTCTGTACCCAGTTGCCGTCAGCATCATAGATCAAGCTTACCTCTATCATGCTCCAGCCGATACCATCCTGATATACGAGCATATCGTACGTAGTATGAGTATCGGTTTGGTTTCCGATCTCAACGTACGTGCTGTGGAACTGATAATTTCTGTCAACACCGCTCTGTGTATGAACGGTAATGTCAAAGTAGAACTCCTCACCGTTCTTTACGAAGTCGTTCACCTCAACGTCGGTCACGTCGTTGACCTCGCTGTAATACAGCATGATCTGATCAAATCCGCCGTAACAGAACACGTCGAGAACGTAGCATCCGTAAATTGAGGTGTCGGGAGAAATGTAATCCGATATCATAAGAGTTATCGTAGTCTCTCCATCGTCAACGATAAATTTGCCAAAAACAGGATCGAGTTTGCAATTATCATCCGTTACGACAACGGTCTTCTGCGTGCCGTCAGCGAGAGTGATCAATATCTGCATACCCGCGAGTGTGGGAATGAGCTGATAGTCACCGTATACGTTGTCAGGCGTCTTGATCACTTCAATGGCTGCAACGGGAGACTGGATCACCTCGAAGTTGTATGCTGCAGTACATCCGAGATACTCGATCGCAAATTCGTAAGTACCGGGTGCGTATATCTCTTCAGGATATATGAATTTAACGTTGTTTCCGTCAAGCTCAAGATCTATGATATCCTCCCAGGTAACTACCTTGTACGAGCCGTCATTGTAATAAACCGTAAGCTCTATACCCTCAAGAGAAGGCATATGTATATTATAAACCAACCTGTCAGTACCTACGCTTACAAAACCGTACTTCGAGTCACCCCAAATCATCTGAGTGCTATCGGGGAGTCTTGATATAGTTATGTTGCCAATAGGATTGTCGATTATCTCGACGGGGATCTTGACGTTTGCGTTTTTGTACGTAAGCGTAATGTAATACGTACCGCCGAGCTCCCAGTGCTTTGAGAACTGGCTGTCACTGGTGTTGTACTCGCCAAGATCACGAATGTAAACGGTCTCGGGATCTCTGCCGTCGTTATAATATATGGTAATGAGCAGATCGGAGATATTGTAGTTATAGAAGAAGAATTCTACATGCTCTCCGGTGAGTTCATTCCAAGCACCGATCCATTGTCCGTTCTGCTGATAAACGAGCTTAAGTCCGGGAGTCTCGGTAGAAAGCTCTATGCGATCTATGGGGTTAACCATAACCGTTATAGGCATAGCAACCGTCTGTCCGAAGTAGGAAATGTACGCATAGTTGTCAGAGCCTAACGTCCAGGGCTGAGAATGTTGTTCATCATAAACCTCTACGAAGAAGTCGTCCAGACGATCGCCTACGTTAATGTATGCGGGCTCTCTGCCGTCGTTGTAGTTTACCTTGATTATCGCATCAAAGTGGTCTTTGAGATAGTAGATGAATACCCTCTCTTCCAATCCTTCAGGGTTGAGGATATACTCGTATCTACCATCGCAGTATTCGTAATAAACGATCGCGCTTCCCTGATAGAGCTCAATGCTATCAACGGGATTGGGGATAAGCTTGAATCTCATCTCAGCAGACGCGTTTCCAACGTAGAATACGATCGTTCCGTCGTAAGGTACGTTCTTGTCGTCAAACTCGAAGAACAAGTCCTCAGTTACGGCGTGGTTCATCCTGTCGTACTCCCAAAGAATCGTGGTACCGTCAGAGAGAGTAATAAACAGTTCAAGACCTTCAAGATCGACTATCTGATTGTAGAGACCCTCATAGTACTCGTTCTTTTCAGGGCCGTTTACTATTTCCAGTTGAACTACGCTGACCGTCTGCTCGATAATGAACGTAACCATACCCTCAACACGCTCGTAAATGCTGAAATAGTACGTCTCTCCTGCCTCAAGGTATGCACTCAAACGGAAGCCGAGTCCGTTGTGGTCGTCGTTTTCGGTTAGGTGCATCATATTCGCATCATAGAGAGTTACGTAAGGATCGGAAGCGTAACTGAGAGAGTAGATAACGTAACTTCCGCTCTGTTCGGGAACGAACTTGTAGTAATACTGGTAATGAGCGGTCTCTGCCTGGAGAGAAGTTTCAACGTTAAGCTCAAGATCTCTTACGTTCATTACGTAAAATGCGATCTCAGCCGTCAAGCCGTCTTCTGTCGTAACGTAAATGGTTACGTATCCCGCTCCTACGAATTTAACGTAACCGTTCTCATCTACCGTAGCCACGTTGCTGTTAGAAGAAGCCCAAGTAAGCTTGGGAGGAGCAGCATCGTACGGATAATAGGTAACGGTAATATAGTCCTCCATACCTACGGTAAGACGGTTGTGATCGTGCGGGAAGTTCAAATGCAACGAATCAATGGGAGTTCTGTCGCTAATTGAGAACTCGAACTCACTGTAAGCGCATATCTCTACGTAGAAGCTTTGGTTTGCTTCAATATAGCGTCTGTACGTAGAGTTGTGCATATAGAAGTTGTCAAACTCATTACCATACGAGTCAATAAATCTGAAGCTAACGCCGTTCTTTGTGTTTGAAACTCTGAAGGTGTAATCTCTGCTCTCGCTCACGACTATCTTGTAAACGGCAAAAAATTCCCCGCCTTCGGAGGCAAAATTGTAGGTCGTGTTGATCTGGAGCAGTGGAGGTTCAACGACTACGACTCTCACGGTATCGCTGAAGCCCGAATCGGTAACTGCCTTTACGACAGCTTCTCCGGCTTTCACCGATCTGAGGTTGCCGGCGTCGTCAACTCTGATAACGTCACTGTTAGAGGACATCCATCTGATATTCTCATAGGCGTCCGAGGGATAGAACTCGTAGGATACTTTAGTTTGTCCCATAAACGGTATTTCTATCGTCTCCTCGATTATGTTAAAGCCCTCTGCCTTGACAGCTCGGCTGACGGAGAATTCAACTTCCGTCGGCTCCTTGCAATCAATGTAAACGGATATTCCGTACTCAAAGCCTGCCTGAAGCTCAAGTACGCTCGTATACCACGAATTCATAAGGTAGGGGCAATGTACTTCGATCGAGTAACCGATGACGTCGCCGTTTACCTTAAGGAAATACGTACCCGTCTTTTTGGGAGTGAAAACGAAGTGGAACTCTGAATGGCCTTCAGCATATATATCAACTACCTCGTCAAGCTCAATTTTTTCACTTGCGAGAGAGTTGACAAGAATGCTTGCGCTCAGTCCCGACTCGGTGGTAACGGTAACCGTCGCGCTTCCCTCTCCTATAAAACCGATCATACCGCCTTCGTTTACGAAACATACGTTCTCATTTGAAGAAGTCCAGGTGAGCTTTTCGTTATACTCGGAGGGAGCTACCGAAAGTCCCGGCCATATTACCTGTCCAACGAATCCCGTAATCGTTTCTTGATGGAAGTAGAGCGATTCAACCGTCTTGTATTCGTTGAGCTCTACCGAGATGTCGCGCGTATCGCTTACGTCGTAAAGAGACACTACGTAGTAGTATGTCTCACCTGCGGTCAGGAATCGTTTGAGATAGAATCCACCGCCGAGTTCACCACTGTCATCGTCAAATCCAAGGAGCTCTCCGTTTGCGTTGTAAAGGTAACAAACGCTGTCTGCTCCTTGCCAGATGCTCTTAAAGTAGTAGTTTGCATCGAAATCGGGGGTGAATTTATATTTTACAAAAGAGCCTC
>JAZQXE010000053.1:0-3831 GCA_045632705.1 Eubacteriales bacterium
TCGCATAAATTCTCTTTCATTTTCCGTACCTCCTCTCTGTTTTCGTTTTGCTCCGTTTCTATCTCTTTGACGAATCGGAGCCGGCTTTTGTTTCGGTTTTCTTTAAAAAATTGCGAAATGCCGTCCTCGCTCTGAAAAGACGACTCTTGACCGCCCCCGCTTCAATGCCGAGCGCGGACGCTATTTCCGAATAGGAAAAGCCCTCTATCTCGTACAGGATGAGCACCTCGCGATATGCGGGCGAGAGTCTGTTGAGCACGCCTCGTATCTCTGCCGCACGCTCGTGGGAGAGCAGCGTCTCTTCGGGCAGCGCGGCGTCGTCGGGCAGGGAATATTCCGCTCCCTGCGCTTCCTCATCCCACAGGGTGAGGGAGAGTGCCGTGCGTTTTTTCTTCTTTTTCAGATGGTCAAAGCACGCGTTTTTCGTTAAGGTGTACATCCAGCTCGAAAAGGAACAAGCCGAGCCGAAGGACGAGAGCGAGCGAAATGCGCGCAGATACGCCTCCTGCGACATATCAAGAGCATCCTCCTCGTCCTCGCAGATTCGCAGAGCGAGGTTGTAGACCATCGCTTGCGTCGAGAGCACCAAAGCTTCAAACGCCCCCTCGTCTCCCTTTTTCGCGGCGTCGACGAGTGCCTTTTCGTCGTATTCGTTTTTCAAGAAAAAGCACCCCCCGAGGTGATGCGCATAGCGCATCAGTGATGTTCGCCTGACGGCGAGTGATATTGGTACGCTGTGATGAATGGACTTTCGTCCAAGTGATGTTGCCTTGCGGCAGTGATATATTCGCCGCGGGCGAATATATCAACCGAGCATAACGTCGTCGATTATTTTGCAGACCTCGTCGGCACTGCAGGCGGAGTTGACTCTTGCTCTTGCAGCCGCCGCACCCGAAAAACCGGCAAAATACGCGCCGACCGCTTTTCTTGCCTCGGGTACGGCACGGTGCTCACCGAGAATACGGCACATTCCGAGCACGTGCTCCTTTGCTACCGCCGCCTTTTCCTCTGACGTCGGCTCGCGGTATTCGCCACCCGAGACGATTGCCTTTATGCGCTCGAATATCCACGGGTCGCCCAGCGCTCCTCTTCCTATCATCAAGGAGTCGCATTTGGTATAGCCGAGCATCCTTTGCGCGTCCTCGGTCGAGAGAATATCCCCGTTTCCGATAACGGGTATCGCGACCGACTCTTTTACTTTCTTTATGATATCGAGATCTACCTCGCCCGAATACATCTGCTCGCGGGTACGTCCGTGAACGCATATACACGCCGCTCCCGCCTCCTCGAGCACTCTGGCAAATTCGGGCGCGTTTTTGCTGCTTTGCGTGTACCCCGCGCGTATCTTGACGCTGACGGGCAGAGGGGAGGCCTCGCACGCCGCGCGTACTATCTCAGATGCGCGAGCGCTGTCCTTCATCAGAGCGCTACCCTCACCGTTTGAGACTATCTTGTGTACGGGACACCCCATATTGACGTCGATGGAAAAGGGCATGACCGAGCCGTTTTCACCGAGATATTCTTCGCTTGTGAGTATCTTCACCGCGCGGTGAATGAACTCCGGCTCCGCTCCGAACAGTTGGAGCGCCATCGGCACCTCCGAGCAGTTTTTGGCGAGCACGAGCGTCTTTTTGTCACCGTAGCATACCGCCTTTGCGCTTATCATCTCGCTTACCGTCCAGTCAGCACCGTGTTGCGCGCAAATATCGCGGAATACGATGTTGGTAAAACCCGCAAGCGGTGCCAGCGCAAGCTTGCCTGAGAATATTTCGTTCATGCGGCACCCTCCTACTCAAATCTTAACTCTTTCTTCCACGACACAGAACGTTGTCCCTGCATCTTCTCCCCTATCTTACCATAAACCCCGCCGCATTTCAATATGCCCGCGTCTTTTTGTCCGGCAACGGCTCGGAATTTGCACCGCGATATGCTCCCCTTGACTTTTGAGACTTTGATGTGATATAATTTGCAAAAAAGAAAAAGCACAGAAGGTAATGCTATGAAAATCCTTATAGGAGCAGATATCGTTCCAACCAAAAGAAATATTGATCTGTTTACTACCGATATAGAAAAACTGCTTGAGGGTGGACTTTACGAACAGGTAAAGGATGCCGATTATCGCATATTCAATCTTGAAACTCCGCTTACGGAAGAAAAAACTCCGATCGACAAACGCGGACCAAAGCTGATCTCTCCTCCGTCTATTGTAAAAGGATATACTGACATTGGCGTTGATCTTTTTACTTTGGCCAACAATCACGTTTTGGATCAGGACGAGCAGGGGCTTTTTTCTACAATTGAAATTCTTGACAAGGCGGGTATTTCACATATAGGGGCGGCAAAAACGCCCAAAGAAGCGGCAAAACCGTATTTTTTTGAGTGTGAAGGTAAAAAAATAGGCGTATACGGATGCTCAGAGCACGAGTTTACTATCGTGAGCGATAAAAGAGCGGGAGCAAATCCGTTCGATCCTTTATACAGTTTCGATCATATAAGCGATATGAAAGAAAAATGTGATCGCGTTATAGTGCTTTATCACGGAGGCAAAGAGCATTACCGATACCCCTCTCCAAATCTTCAGAGAGTTTGCAGAAGATTTATTGATAAGGGTGCAGACCTCGTGGTTTGCCAACATAGCCATTGCATTGGTTGTGAAGAAAAATACGGCGGTGGTACGATAGTATACGGACAGGGGAACTTTTTGTTTGATTTCTTGGATCACGAGTGTTGGCAGACCGGGCTTGCCGTAGTTGTCAACAACGATTTTGAGATATCTTATCTTCCCATTATGAAAAACGGAGAAAAGGCAAAACTTGCAGACGGAGCGGATGCGGAAAAGATACTCGGAGATTTTTACAAGAGAAGTAAAGACATTACCGATCCCGATTTCGTCTGTGAGGAATACGGAAGATTTGCCCAAACCTTGCGCGAGTCGTTTTTGCTTTTGGCTTCTTCAACAAAGCGGTCGTTTTTCAAAAGGGCACTCAACAAGCTCACGGGGCATAAGTATATCAAGTGGTACCTGAACAGAAAGTATAAAAAGGACGACTTGCTCGCGCTCATTAATATAACGGAATGTGAATCAACGCGCGAGGTGTTTCTTCGCTCAATAAAAAATGACGAAAGCAAATAAGACCGCGAAAAATTGAAAACGAAAAGCATCTCCCGAGGTAGAACGTAATGACTACCGTAGGAGATGCTTTTTATTATTCTTTTATTACTCTATTACTCTGCGAGTGCGAGAGCCTTGATATATGCGATGATGTCGCGGTTGTTTATCTTTGCGTCGTAGTTATGATCGGCAAAGGTCATATCGGCGTCAACGTCCCAGCCGGACATTGCGCGGATAGCGAGTGCAATATCGGCGTTTGTGAGAGTGCCGTCACCGTCAATGTCGCCCGTTGCGTAGAAGTTTTCGTCCGCGTCAACGTCGGAGCAAACTCCGCACACTCTCTCGCGGCATCCGCCGTGGTCGTCTGCGGGAGCAGAAACTATTGCCCAGTCGCCCCACTCGTGACCGAGCGCGTCAACCTCGTCGGAAACGTAAGAGTTACCGCAGTTAGCACAGGTGTGAGTAGTGTAACCGCTATTTTCACAAGTGGGAGCAGTTACTTCGGAAGAATAGTCGTGTCCGAGTGCGTCGACCTTGTCGGAAACGTAAGAGTTACCGCAGTTAGCGCAGGTGTGAGTAGTGTAACCTTCGGTTTCACAGGTTGGATCGGTCAGCTCCGAAGAATAGTCGTGACCGATAGCTTTGATCGCAGTGTATGTGTTATAGTCACATCTTGAACAAGAAACGTACGCCTCGTATCCGTCCTCGGTACAAGTAGC
>JAZQXE010000054.1:0-12463 GCA_045632705.1 Eubacteriales bacterium
GAAGCGCATAACCTCTGCGTCAGACTTACCCTGAGGATCGAAGTCGGCACCGCCCTTACCACCGCCCATGGGGAGAGAGGTAAGAGAGTTCTTAAAGGTCTGCTCAAAGCCGAGGAACTTGATGATGCTCTCGTTTACAGAGGGGTGGAAACGAAGACCGCCCTTGTAAGGACCGATAGCGCTGTTGAACTGAATACGGAAACCGCGGTTTACGTGAACGACGCCGTTGTCGTCTACCCACGGAACACGGAACTTGAAGATGCGCTCAGGCTCTACCATTCTCTCGATAACGCCTGCACTGATAAGCTCGGGGCGCGCCTCAATAACGGGCTCGATAGATTCGAGTACCTCTACTACCGTCTGGTGAAATTCCTTTTCACCTGCATTTCTTGCCTTAACTCTTTCGACGAGGTCGATAAGATATTGATTTTTCAAACTCATACTATTATACCCTTTCGCAATTTATGAATTATTACAATTCAAATATTTCATATTGATGATTGATTTTAGCACAAAAACATAGCAAATGTCAATATTTTCGACAAGTTTTTTTGATCAAAATGAAAGTTTCAATTCCGTTTTTTGCAAAACCGTCAAGATTGCAACCATTTTTCAAATTTTTCGATATTATCTCCATTGCCTATTACCGCAACTACGTCACCTGCACTTACGACGGTGCTCGGGCCGATATCGGCACTCGCTACCCCGTTCTTTTTCACAGCGATGATATTGAGCGAAAAACGACGGCGCGTGTCAAGCTCGATGACCTTCATATTATCGGCACGCGCACCTATGACCAGCTCCGCGATATCTACGTTTTGTCCAAGTGAAAAATACTCAACGAGGTTGGGGTGTGCGAGCTTTGACGCGAGTCTCTCTCCCATATCCTTTTCGGGATATACGACCTCGGCACCCAGCTTTTCAAGCACTAATCCCTGCTCTGCGCTCTTTGCCTTTGCTATTATTCTCTTGACTCCGAGATTGGTCAGATTGAGTACGGTAAGCACACTCGTATCGAGCGCCCTGCCTATACCGACAATGACGGTATCGCATTGTCCGATGCCGAGCTTTTCGAGGTTTTCCTTTGAAAGACTGTTTGCAACGAAGGCGTTTTCGCAAAATTCCGCCGCCGCGTTTATCTTGTCTCTGTTGCTGTCAACTACGATGAGCTCCGCGCCCTCCGCGGCGAGATTTTCCGCGAGAGACATTCCGAATCTGCCAAGTCCGATTATACCGAACTGCTGTTTTTTACTTGAGCTTTTCTTTGACGACAGTCCAAGCGTGAAAAGGTTTTTCTTTTCCTTGTTCATTATATTTTCTTTTGATTTCATATTATGTCACCTTTATCCTATCTGAATAGATCCTTCCGCTCTTGATATTCCCGTATCTCCCTTTGCCGCCCAGAGCGTTGCAATGGTAAGAGGGCCGAGTCTTCCTATATACATAGTCACGATAATGATAAGCTTGCTCGCAACGGACAGACCGCCCGTTATTCCGGTAGAGAGTCCGGCAGTACCGAAGCCCGAGCAGACCTCGAACAGAATATCGCGAAACGCAATATCGGGCTCAAGCATACAAATGATCGTAGTAAAGAGAAGTATTACGCAAAGCGCCAGCATTATCACTGCCAGAGCCTTTTTTATTGCTTCTTCGGGTATCTTTCTCTTATACGCGACAGGCTCCGTATTGGTCACAAAGGAACGCAAATGGCACAATAGCACGAACGCCGTCGTCGTCTTTATTCCGCCTCCCGTAGATCCGGGGGAAGCACCGATGACCATCAAGACGTTCATTATCATCAATCCCGCGTTTGAAAGCTCGCTCATCGGAACGGTAGCAAACCCTGCCGTTCTCGCGCTCACACTCGTGAAGAATGCACTAAGCCAGGATATTCCGCTTCCCTGTGCGAGCTTGAGCAGCAGCGCACCGACTATAATAAGCACCGCGGTGCAGGAGAGGACGACCTTGGTGTGCAAGGTATATTTTTTCGGAGATCTCTTTTTTATCACGTCGCTCATAACGAAAAATCCGATTCCGCCGAAAACGATCAGAGCCATCGTCACGACGTTGAGATAAACGTGATCTATATAGTAGTACATACTGTCGCCGCTGCCGAATATATCAAATCCCGAATTGTTAAAGGAAGCGACCGAGTGAAACAAGCTATATCCTATTGCAGAGACAGGCGAATATCTCTCGAGAAATACGGGCAGGCACAAAAGCGCACCGACAAGCTCAAAGGCAAGACTTGTAAAGAATACGGTCTTTATCAGTCCCACGATCCCACTCATCGTCGAGAGATTAAAGGATTCCTTTGCAAGCACCATTTCCTTTATTCCCGCTTTTTTCCTCATAATGAGTATCAAGCCAAGACCAAAGGTCGTGATACCGAGTCCGCCCAGTTGTATGAGCACTCCTATCACCGCGCGTCCGAAAACGGAATAAGACGCACCCGTATCAACGCTGACCAGTCCCGTAACGCACACGGCGCTGGTCGAGGTGAATAGCGCGTCGAGCGGCGTTACCTCCGCCCCCTGCGCGTGCGATATCGGAAGCATAAGAATGACGCTGCCCACGAGTATCAGACAAAGAAATCCAAGGCATATCAGCCGCCCCGGTGTCATCTTGAACATTTTTATGTATACCTCTTTTTTAGTATGTATCGCCTCGCAAAGAGGCGGTATATCAACAATATTATACAACGTATTCCGCTTTTTTTCAATAACGAATTTTTTTGCCCATCGCTCACTTTTTTCTGCGCACGAGCAGACGCCCCATTGCCCTTTTATTATAAGGCAAAAGCGGGAACAGATATCTGCGTCTGCCTCCGATCGTTTTGTTTGTCGCAACGAGCAATACGACCGCCAATATTCCCAAAAAGAAGCCGACGAAGGAAAAAAGCCACGACAAAACGAGCACGAGCAGCCGCATAAACTTAAAAGCAAAGCCAAGCTCCACCGAAGCCTGCGTAAAGTTGGTTATCGCAACGAACGCAATGAGCAGGACGACGTGGCTTGTCATAAATCCGATATTCACCGCAAACTCTCCGAGTATAAGTCCCGCAATAGCGCCGAGAGAGCTGGAGAGAACGCTCGGAGTATTGAGCGAGGCGAGTTTGAGCCCGTCTACCATAAATTCCGCTATCAAGAGCTGTGCGATGATAGGTATCGAGGCGTCGGCGGGTACTATAAATTCAAACCCCGTCGGCACAAGTGCGGGATTTGTCGCAAAGAGATACCACAGTGGCGTGAGAACGAGAGTCAAAAGAAAGGTGATATGCCGAAGGATCCGAAGATATCCTCCCGTAAACGGAGGCATATAATAATCGTCCGACTGCTGCATAAAATCAAATATGGACGTCGGCAGTATCATTACCTCGGGGGAGTTGTCGCAGATAACTATAACGAAGCCCTCAAGCAGTTGAGCAGCCGCTACGTCGGGGCGCTCCGTCGTTCTTATCTTCGGAAACGGATCGTACCACCCCGTCTTTATCAAACTTTCCGCAAGTGACTGATATCCGAGGGTTATACTGTCCGTCTTTACGTTGTCTATCGCTTGCTCCACCTCGCGCACGAGTCTCGGGTCCGCTCTCTTTTCCATATACATCATACAAACGTCGGTGCGGGTAGAGGTGCCAACACTCTTGTAGACCGTGCGCAAGTCGACGTCGCGTATTCTGCGCCTCACGAGAGCCGTATTGAATATCAACGTCTCGACGAAGCCGTCGTGCGCCCCTCGCAACACCTTGTCACTCTCGGGCTCGTCGGTGTTTCTCGCGGGATACGTCCTTGAATCTATGATTATCGCCTGCTCTCCAAAGGTAGAGCCGAGCAAGAGCGTCGCTCCCGCGAGTACCATTCCCGTCATCTGATCGGTATCAGAGCAGACGTCCACCTCAACGTAAGGGACGTTTTTCTCAGCAAAGCTCCGTGCCGCCGACTCGCCTCGATCAAGGGAAGTGAGGGAAACGAAATGCATCATCAGCTTTTGCATTACGGCGTCCTTTACGAATCCGTCGATAAAATAAAGCGTCAGCTCGTCCTCTTCCCCTATGCGGAGCACTTTTTTGAGCACGTCGAAGTTCTCATCCACACGAAGATGCTTGTCCATCTGTGCTACGTTATATTTGTAATTCTGCGAAAAATAAACCATACGCACCTCCTAATAGCTCTTTTACATTTTTTAGTATGTACAGTTTATTGTTTTTTTACAAACAAAAAGTAAAAATCACATTGATAATTGCGATAGTTTATGGTAAAATATACGGGTGAAGTTAATTTTATCTAAATACATAAGAAAACGAGGAAGCATCATGGCAAACATCAATTATTCATTTGAGTTGCTCGATAATTTCTGTACCACCGCATTTTCGAAAATAGGCTTTTCAAAGGAGCAGAGCCGTATCATCACGGACGTTCTGCTCATGAGTGACCTCTACGGTATCGAATCTCACGGTATGCAGAGAATAGTCAGATATCACAAAGGAATCGAAAAGGGACTCATCGATATCAAAGCTACCCCCGAGGTAGTATTTGAGACTCCCGTCAGCGCAGTTATCGACGCGCACGATTCTATGGGACAGCTCGCAGGTCACTACGCTATGACCCGGGCTATCGAAAAGGCAAAGACGAGCGGTATCGGTATTGTCAGCGTCAGAAATTCCAATCACTACGGAATCGCAGGCTATTACGCTAAGATGGCGTGCGACCAGGGACTCATCGGCTTTTCCGGAACTAACAGTGAGGCTATAATGGTTCCTACCTTTGGCAGACTCGCTATGATAGGCTCAAACCCCATCGCTATGTCGATGCCCGCAGAGCCGTATCCTTTCTTCTTCGACTGCTCAACGACGGTCGTAACGAGAGGAAAGCTCGAGATGTACAACAAGATGGAAAAACCCCTGCCTGACGGTTGGGCGCTCGACCGCGACGGACACGACTCAAACGACGCCGCAGACGTACTCAAGAATATCGTCGCTAAAAACGGCGGCGGCATTATGCCTCTCGGCGGCTCGTCCGAGGTAAGCGGAAGCCATAAGGGCTACGGCTACGGAATGCTCTGCGAGATATTCTCCTCGATAATCTCTATGGGTACTACCTCCAACTACTGCATGAAGGGCAAGAGCGGTATCTGTCACTTCTTCGCCGCTATCGATCCTAACATCTTCGGAGATGCAAACGAGATAAAGGAGCATTTCTCCACCTATTTGAGAGAGCTTCGTGAAAGCCCCAAGGCTGAGGGTGCAGACAGAATATACACGCACGGAGAAAAGGAAGTTGCCGCAGTTGAAAACAGAATGGCAAACGGTATCCCCGTAAACGTCAATACCGTTCGCGAAATGGTAGAGTTTGCTCGTTTCGTCGGAATGGATCCCAAGGAGTACTTTGGCGATTTTGAAGAGAACAACGACTCAAAGATGTTCTCCGACAACTATTAATATCAACAAAAAAAGAGAGAGCAATACGGAAAGGAAATTCCGTACTGCTCTCTTTTCTTTTTTCATTTTTGCTTTATCCGAGATCAACCACGCTATACTCCGCAACGTACACCTGACCGTTGACCGTCAAGGATATGCCCTCACCGTCCTCAGAGGCGAAGAAATAGTCCGAGAGCACCTTGCCGTCGTTTGTAAACACGTCGATAACGGAATTGTCAAGAAGTATATCAAGAGTAAAATATCCATCCGCGTCCGTTTGCACCGTGGTGCTTATCTTTGAGCGTTTGACCGCATCCGAGCTGAGAGAAGCGTCAAGAATAAGGCTCAGCGCACCGCTGCTCTGATAGGAGCATACGAGTGAAACGTAACGAGCACCCGAATCGCGTAGCTTAAGCGTTATGCGCTCGCTTGAGTCAAGCTTGGCTTTGAGCCTTACAAACGAGACTTCACTGTCCGCTGTGATCGCACCGTCGGCAGTGCCGACGGTCTTGTTCTCAACCTTTATCAGTTGCTCGCCCGAAAGCTCTCTGAGCTCTTCGATCATAGAAAAGCGAAGCTGCATCTTTCCGTTTTCCGAGACGAGTGAAGTAACGTACGGCAAGGACTGTATTCCGTGCCAGTATTTGTCCTCAACGAGAAACGCCGAGGAGCTGTCCTTCATCCAGCTGACGAGCAGCGTCCTGCCGTAAACGTCGTTGTAGAAATCCTGCGTAGCATAGTGTACGTTTGAAAGGAACAAGCCGTCCACTCTGCCCTGCTCCGCTATAAAGCTCATTTTGCCGTTTTGATAAACGAGATCACCCACGACGTAAAATTTACCTGAGCCTACGTAAACGTACTTTACGTTATTTTTATTACCGTCAAGAGGCAGAGCAAGGAGCATCGGACATTCCGACTCTATATTCTTTCCGTTGATATCGCGTATCAAGCCGTGCGACGTCCAATGGATAAGGTCGGGGGAGGTATATATCTCACCCGGGCCTCCCGCAATTATCATGAGCCACAAGTCGTATTCCTCGAGCCACTGTACCTTCGGATCTCTAAAGGTAGAATAATAGGACGATGATGCTATGACGGGATTGCCCTTGTACTTTACGAAGGTGTATCCGCCGTCGGTAGAATACGCTATCTCCTGCTTGAAGGGTGCCGTCGTCGTATATATCGCGACAACTCGCCTATCGGGCGGGGTGGTATCGTCAAAAAGACCGCTCGTGTTATCTCTGTCAACCACGCAGGAGCCGCTGAAGATACAGTCGTCCGAATCTCTGTTGATCGCTATTCCCGCATCCGTCCAGTTCAAAAGATCCTCCGACACGGCGTGTCCCCACACCTGATTTCCTATCTTCATACCGTAGGGATTGTACTGATAGTACATGTGATACAGTCCCTTTGAGGCGTCGTACCACAGACCGTTTGGATCGTTCATAAAATTGCTCGGAGGAGTAAAATGATAGCTCGGACGGTACGTATCCTCGTATATTAACTCTTCGGGTATCTCGCGCCATATCTCAACAAGCGAGGTAAAGCAACGGCCGTACTCGTCTACTACGTCAATATAGACGTGATTTCTGCCGTATTCTATGGTGAAGACCCCGTCCGCCCCGGTCTCGCCGTTGCATCTGATCTTATATCGTGCGCTGTCGTCGGTAAGTATTTTTCCACTCTCAGCGCCCACGTCCGTTTCAAGATACTGATATGATCTTGACGGATCGAGATAGTAGGTCTTGTCTCCTATCACGAGCCGAGTTTTTGTCAGAGAGATCTGCTCGCCTCCGACCGTAATTTGAATATTGCTGAACTTTACGTTAGATTTAAAGGAATTAAAGCCTATATAGCCTCCCGCAAACCCCTTTTGCTCATACGTGCGCACCGTTTCTCCGTTTATCTTGTAGGTTATCATTCCGTCACGGGAAACGTTGAGATACATTCTGTACGTATCGTCAAAATCAAGCCCTGACATTGTGACCGACGTTTGAGCCATATTCGTACCGACGCTTCCTTTGCCGCTGCTGAAAAGACGCGCAACTCTCGTATCTCTCGCAAAATTTACGCAATACCAGCCACTCGAAGGGGAGTGAGGGTTACTTACGCCAAACACGATACCGCCCGTATTGCTTCCGCCCAAAAAGGTAACATCCGCCTCAACGGTAAATTCCGTATTGCTCGGCACGTTTATACTGCTCATGGAAAACGAGTCTCCGAGCTTGGAGTTATTGCTCGTCAGAGCGCCCGCACTGTATCCCCACGTACCGTTTACAGACGTAAAGATACTATCCGAGCCGGGAACGTACTCGCCGACTTTATATCTGATATTTTCAAAGGTGGCGTCGGACTTGTAGGTATTCAGAGCAATAAAACCGTACACTCCGACCTGCTCCTGATACGAGCCGACCTCCTTGCCGTCAAGGGTATAGGTTATCCTACCCGTTTCCGTGACCTTGACGTTTAATAAATACGACTTACTCGACAACTGTGCCGAGGTAAGAGAAGCGCGAACGGACGAGTTCGTACCGACCGTACCCTGACCTACGCTGAAAAGGCGCGCGTTCTTTTGCGTCTTATCTACGTTTACGCAGTACCAACAGGACGAGGGGGATTCGATTGACTTTATTCCGAAAGCGATACCTCCCGCAGTACCTGAGGTTATGGTCATTTTTGCCTCAAATTCGAACGCGGTATTCGGAGGCACGAAAATATCCGTAACCGCAAACGAATCCCCCACAGCCGCGTTAGCCGCGATCAATTTCTCCTGCGAGTAGCGCCAGGCTCCGTTACTGTAAGTAAAGCTAACGTTTGAGGCGAGTTTTATAAGTTCCGCCTCGGGAGGCGGCGTTTGGTCGTTTCCCGCATCCGTAACCGTTGTAGTAACAGCGTCGGTATCGATATCGGTGCCAACGCCCTCAAGCGTGCCGAGGTCACTCGTATCGAGTGGCTTTTCCGAAGAACAACCGACTAAAAGCGAAAAAGCAAAAACCGCTGACAAGAGTAAACATAGGATCTTTTCCATACTACGTTTCATTTTCGTGTACCCCTTTTAGCGTACAAATTTCCAGTAGAGAGAGCTTGATGCGCTCGTTTTTCGATATTTTCAGATACGGCAGATTATAGTCGGAGAGCGCCGCTACCGCTGCAAACGCCTTACCTCCGTCGCCGTATATCTCAATAGATGCCGTATCGACCACAAGGCGCAATCTGAGTCTGTCGCGACATACCGACAGAGGGAGCTTTGCTCTCTTGCATCTTATTTCGTTCTTTTCCATATCGCACACGATCTCCGTGCCAAAGACGGATACCGTCAGCTTTTCCCCTGCGACGTATTGCGCGTCAAGCGAAATATCCACGGCACGCTGACCTATATCGCATTTGATATCCTCGTCAAGTGAAACGTCGGCAAGCGTCCTTCTGCTCTCGTATAGCCGTTCTATTTCTCTGATGGGGGCGCAAGCAAGATACAGCTCACCCTCGCACTCGCAAAGCGTCATCTCTGTGGGAAAGCCCATTTGTGAAGTGAAGCTGCATGAGGGATTGTCGGTTATATTCCAGGATATTCTGACGACGCGTCCGTCAATACCCGAAAAACTCTGCGCCGCGTAGCTCATCTTCAGGTGAGTAAGCGTCTTTACCGCCGTGTCGGGAACGAACGCCCCGCCATCAAATCGTCCGACGATATACTTGTCAAATGCACCCATAATGACCCAATAGCGTTTTCCTTTACAATAGAGCGGGAAAACGTCGGGACATTCCATATCGCCCGCAAGCTCTATCCTCTGCATCTCGCTCCAAGTAAGGAGATCAAACGAGCTCATAATGGCGTAGGTGTTGTTTTGCAGATACAAAAGCATTATATATCTGCAAAGCTCCTCAACGTACACGACTTTGGGGTCTCTGTTGGCCGCCTCGATATGATCGACGACGGGATTTTTATCGTATTTTTTAAAGGTGACGCCTCCGTCGGTAGAATACGCAAGGCACTGCGTGAATCTCTTGTTTTTCGAGAGTACGCTCGTGCCGCCCGCCGCCGTGTAAAAGAGAAGCAACGCTCCACTGCCAAGTCCGCTCACGTTATTTTCGTCGGTTATGGCAGAGCCTGAGAACATCGTTCCCATCTCATCGGGAAAGAGGGCTATATCCTTCTCCTCCCAATGCATGAGGTCGGACGAGGTCGCGTGTCCCCAATGCATATTAGACCACTCCGCACCCGCGGGATTGTACTGATAGAACATATGGTAGACGCCGTCGCGAAGTATAAGGCCGTTGGGATCGTTGTTCCATCCGTTTTTCACAGTGAAATGCACTTTCGGTCTGAAGCGCTCCGCGTACACCTCATCCCCGACGAAATCGTCGGTCAGCTTCGGCTGATATTCCACGCATGGCTCTATCTCAATCGAAACGTTCCTAAAAAGAAACGGAGACACGTCAACGTAGGCGGTAAAGTCGGGCGCTAAATTGTCTATCTTGCAAACGAAGTCAAAAAGAAGCACTCCGTCCTCGTACAAAAACACTCTCTTTGGCGCGGCGTACTTGCTCGTCGGTAAGACAAGATACTTTTTATCAACGTAAACTGTCATATCACTCACCCCTTTCAAAAAAAGTATAACATATTTAGTGCGCAATTATCAAGTGAAACATCCGTGTAAAAGTGAGAAAACACGACTTTTTCTTTCGTTGCGTGTTGACAATTCGGGCGTATTTGGTTATGATGTAAATGAAAGCGGAGGTGAGAGAATGCTGTCATTTATCATTCCAAAAGTATCGTATCAAAGAAACGAAGAGGAAAACACTATCAGCATATTAAGCGTCCAAAAAGTATTGACCGATACCGACAAAAAATTCGTCATAGAGAGAATTTACGACAATTACACTCTTATCTATGCGCACTCCGGTAATTTCCGTTGCTTTATCAATAACGAAAAAACCACTCTCAAGGACGGAGAGCTGGTATGCATATCAAAATATACGAAACTCGCCCTGTTTCCCGACTGTGAAAAAAACGGCGTATTTTACATTATTGAATTTAATTTAAACGATATTTCTTTTATAAGCTTCAAAAGCGGTTTTGCCCAAAGCCGCATAAGTACAAGCCTGCGCGATCGGATACCCGAGATCTACGGAGAATACAAAAAAACGCCGCTCGGCAAGTTGATTTCCGAGGCGCACCTGCTCGCAATACTGCTGACTCTGTCAAGAGTCTCCGAGACAAGCTCACTTGAAAGATCTATATACGAAAAAGCAATGAGATACATCATAGATAACGCGCACCTTGATATAAAGGCGCGTGACGTTGCCGAAGCTACCTCGTACAACAAGGACTATCTGTGCCGTTTGTTTACAAGATACGGTCAAAAAACTCTCAAGGCGACGATAGCAGAAGAAAGAATGAATCAAGCAAAGATATTGCTCTCTTCTACAAGGTATCCGCTTACGAAAATTTCCGCGCTCCTCAGCTTTTCCGACAGTAACGCCTTTGTGAAATTTTTCAAATATCATACGAGCATTACCCCAACCGAATACAGAAGGATGAAAAGTAACCTATGAAACTGAAATTTTTAAGCTGCGGCGAGATCATCTGGGACGTGTACGACGGCGAGAAAACGCTCGGCGGTGCTCCCTTGAATTTTGCCATGCATAGTGCAAGATGCGGAGCGGAGAGCTATATCTTGTCAGCCGTCGGTGCTGACGAGCTCGGTACTTTAGCTCGTGACGAGATCACTCGTGCGGGCGTGAGAAGTGATATGCTCTCAACTTCCGCACGCCCCACGGGAGTCTGTAACGTCACCCTCGACGCGTGCGGTGTTCCCGAATACAAAGTATCCGCCGACGCTGCGTACGACCGTCTTTGCCTCTCCGAGCGTGACGTCGAGCGCATTGCGGCTCTTGAATTTGACGCTTTGTACTTTGGCACTCTCATACAACGTGCCACCCCCTCCCGAGAGGCTCTGAGATTTTTGTGCGAGCGGGTGAAGTTCAAAAACGTAATATGCGACGTAAATCTGCGCAACGGTTGCTACGACGCTGACTCTGCGGCGTTTTGCCTTCGCAATGCGACGATACTGAAGATAAGCGACGAGGAAGAGCCGCGCCTGAGGGAAATGGAACTCTACCATAGCTCCGACGCCTCCCCCGAGGCCATCGCTAAAAGCATCTGCCAAAGCTACCCAAACGTCAGAATAGTCCTGCTCACAATGGGCGAGAGAGGCGCTGTCGCTTACTCGGAGAAAGAAAAGGCACTCTACTTCACGCCCGCAAAAAAGACGCAAGTCGTATCAAGCGTCGGTGCCGGTGATAGCTTTCTTGCCGCGTGGTGCACCTCGTATCTCGGCACGGAGGATATCCGCTGTGCAAACGAGCGCGCGGCGGCTCTCAGCTCCTTCGTCGTCAGCCGAAAGCAAGCCGTCCCCGACTACTCGTGGCAGGATGGCAAGCTCGTATTTTGATCATTAAAATAACAGAACGATAAATAAGAATTTGACGAGGTGACTGAGATGATAGATATTACTGCTTGGATGAAAAATTTCTTGAAGTCATTAAACGAGACTTTCGCAAATCGTGTATGGTTTGTTGGTTTGCAAGGCAGTTATGGTCGTGGTGAAGCAACAGAAACAAGCGATATTGATGTTGTTGTAATTCTTGACCAATTGTCGGTCATGGACATCCAAACATATAATGACATGCTGGATACCCTCTCTCACAGGGATCTGATTTGTGGTTTTCTCTCAGGTAAGAGTGAAGTTTTGAATTGGGAGCCATCTGACCTGTTCCAGTTTTGCCATGATACCACACCAATTCAGGGAAGCCTTGATGATGTGATGGCAGTTATTGATGAAAGTGTTGTGAACAGAGCAATCAAAATCGGTACCTGCAACATATTCCATGGATGTGTACACAATATGCTGTATGAAAAGAGCGAAGATGTTTTACGAGGATTGTATAAATCTGCTTCTTTTGTTGTACAGGCAATTGTTTTTAAAAAAACAGGAAACTATATCATCCATCAAAAGGATTTGCTCCAAGTTGTATCTTTCGATG
>JAZQXE010000055.1:0-7061 GCA_045632705.1 Eubacteriales bacterium
AAATTGCCGAGGCGGGCGTTATTGCCTACGCCGCAACGACGGAAAAGGCACTCGCTATGGCAGATGCCGGCGTCGGTGCGATAGAGACCGACTCGCTCGAGGTGCTCTCTGCGATCAGAGCCGCTCGCCCCGAGCTTTGCCTCGGGTATGGCGGAAAGGCAGATGCCGCAGAGTGTGCGGCGGCAGGTGCTGATTTCGTTCACGCGCCCGTCTACTGCAAGTCCTACGCACGCGCCGTATCCGAGGCGGGACTTTCTCTCATCGCTTGTATCTCCACTCCCCTCGAGGCAGAAAAGGCACTCGATATGGGAGCTGACGTGCTTGATCTTGTAAACGCCGACCTGCTCGGCGGCGTCGCTATGCTCGGCGCAATTTCTCTCTCGGCAAAGGAAGCAAAGTTCATAGTCAGTGGAACTAAAGCACCTCTCGACTATACCGTAATTCCCGCTTGCATCGGTTGGACGGACACCTCTATCTCCGAAGCTGAAGACACCTACGCCGCAGCAAGAGAGGCAATGTACGCTTCCCTCGGTCTTACCCTCGCGCACATCGGTATCAACGCAGAGGACGAGCAGAGCTCTATTGAGATCTCCGAGGCTTATGCAAAGCTGCTCGGACTCAAGCAAAAAACGGGCAACTCCTCTTGCTTTGCAGGGTCGCTCGTTGAAGTTATGAAGACGAAATACCTCGGCGAGCACGGACACATCGCTATCGGTACGCGCTCCCTGCCACGCGCTATCGCCTTCTATAACAGAATAGGCGTGCCATTTAATATGTCAACGGCAAAGCCCGTCGCTATCTACTTCGCAGACGAAATAGGCGGATTCGCTATCCACCTCGTTCAGAAATAATACTTAATAGGATAAGGGATAATAGTGAGGGGGAACCTTTTTGAGAAAAGGTTCCCCCTCTTATATAACGCAAGTGAGCATTTGCGAATTTTAACGTTTCTTTTTCAGCTTCTTTTTCGCCCTGCGGCGAAAAATATGGAGCTTAGGCGAGAGTGCCCCGTTTAGCGTCGGAGCGTCATTGTGAGGACTCGCACAAAACCGAACGTCCCACACCCCAAAACTTTTATAAAAGTTTTGGGAGGGGGGGGAAAGGGGGGAACCTTTTCTCAAAAAGGTTCCCCCCTTATTATACAATGCAAGTGATCATTTGCGAATTATACCCAAAAAAGATCAGATCTCGGTTGATTTGCGCGCGCGGCTTTTTTCGTATTTGTCGGCGCAGATAGTGAGGACGATCGCACCGACGATGATAGCGCCTACGGTGAACGCCGTATTGACGCGGCGTCGGATGCGGATCTTCTTTGCGAGGTTGCGGTACGGCACCTCAATATCAATGTCAAACTCTTTCGTTCTATCGTGGTTGACGGCGCTTATCTTTGACGCGCGTGAGTAGGACTTTGCAAAAGCACTGCACTCCGGACAAGAGGCAAGATGCTCTCTCACCGCTATCTGTGAGCGGCGGCTCGCACAACCGTCCGAGTAGAGAGGTATGAGGTCTTGTATCAGTTCACAATTATTTGTCGTCATCCTTGAACATATCCTTTCTGAGTGCATTTTTTGCTCTGTAATATACTACTTTTGCGGAGTTTTCCGATATCGAAAGTATCTCAGCTATCTGTGAAAAGGGCAATTCCGCGTATATTCGCAAAAACACGACGTCTCGGTATTTTTGCGGCAGCTTCGTTACACATTCGTTGACGTAAGAAGCAAGAAATTTCTGTTGTATCAGGTGCTCGGGATCGGTATCGGCACCCGCCTTTGACTCTACGACGAGGTCAATGTTGAGCGTTTGCATCTTGTTTTTGCGCAGATACTTGAAGAACACGTTTTTCGCTATCGCGGCAAGCCAAGTGAATATCTCGCAGCTGCCGTCGTATTTGTGAAACGACATAAACGCTCTGTAAAAAGTTTCTTGCGCCATTTCTTCGCTGATATCGGGGTTAGAGGTCAATTTATATAAAAATGCGTAAATGCGCTTGAAATATAGTCGGTATACTTCTTCAAACGACTGTTGCAACGCCTCTCCTCCTCCCAACATCACCGTATAGTTAATCTCACACACGGCGAAAAAGTTACAAGATACTTGCGATTTTTCTCACGGATCTATCGCTTTTTTATTTTAACACGTATTTGTTACGGTAGTATGAACAAAGAAGAATTCTGCCGCGCGCCCGTCGCGGCGTTGAGGAGGCAAAAAAGCGTTCATTTCAATATCTCCCATTGACATATTCATAAAAAGAAGGTAAAATATTCTATAAAGAGGGCGGAGCACGCCCAAAAACGAAAAAAGGAGCACGCTATGCCTGAAAATATAACAGTATCGCTGAGAGCGATAATAGACGAGTTTGCCCTCAGTGAAGTTTATCTGCCAAATCCTGCCGAGACTATTATGATAGAGAGCCCCGAGGTCAACAGACCCGGACTTCAGCTCTCGGGATTTTTTGATCATTTCGGCTCTGAACGCATACAGCTCGTAGGAAACGCGGAGTATTATTATCTGCAGAGTCTGAAAAAGTCAGAGCGCGCCTACCACCTCGACAACTTTATGCGGCACAAGCCCGTTGCTATCGTCATTACGGCAAATCTGCCGATCTTTGACGAAATGAAAAAGAGCGCAATAGAAAACGATGTGCCTCTGCTCAAAACTACCGTCAAGACGACGCAGTTTATGGCGGCACTCATCTCCTATCTCAACGTCTCACTCGCTCCCCGCGTCACGCGCCACGGTGTATTCGTCGAGGTATACGGTGAGGGTATGCTCATACTCGGAGACAGCGGAATCGGTAAGTCCGAGACGGCTATTGAACTTGTCAAGAGAGGTCACCGTCTTATCGCAGACGACGCCGTGGAGATAAAGCGAGTTTCCGACAAAACACTCGTCGGCTCAGCACCCGAGCTCATCCGCCACTACGTTGAGCTGCGCGGTATCGGTATAATCGACGTCAGACGTATATTCGGTATGGGCGCTGTAAAAATGTCGGAAAAGATAGATATAATCATCAACCTCGAGCATTGGGTACAGGGAAAGATGTACGACAGATTCGGTCTTGACCAGGAAAAGATGGACATCCTCGGCATCAGCATCCCCGCTCTCACCATACCCGTACGCCCGGGACGAAACCTCGCCATTATCCTTGAAATTGCGGCAATGAATAACCGTCAAAAGAAAATGGGATACGACACCGCCGCAGAATTCAACAAACGCCTTATGGGTGAGCTTGGCGGCGACGACGACAGATAAGGTAGAGAAAAAACAACCGACAAAAAGGATCGTTTCACTTTTCAGTAAAACGATCCTTTTTTTATTTTCTTTTTCGGTTTTTCGCGGCAGGGGCGTTTGACTTTTTGTTGTCGAAGCGGTGCTGTGCTTTTCTGTCGGGCTTGCCGTTTTTGCTATTCTTGTTATTTTTGGCGTTTTTGCTCTGTGAATATCTCTTGTCTTCTCCGCCGTACCTTTTGGGTGATTCTGCTCTGACCAGGCACTCCGCGCCGTCACCGATGAGCTCTTCCCTGCCTGCGCGGACGAGCGCCTCTCTGACGAGGGGGGCGTTTTCGCGTCTGTTATACTGGAGAAGAGCCCTCTGCAGTTGTTTTTCGTGGTAGTCTGTGCAGACGTACACCTTTTTCTCGGTAAGGGGATCTATACCGGTATAGTACATTACGGTAGAGATGGTACCGGGGGTAGGATAGAAGTCCTGCACCTGCTCGGGAGCGATATGGCGCGCCTTGAGCATACGGGCGAGTTTGATAGCGTCACCGAGGTCGGAGCCTGGGTGGCTCGACATAAGATAGGGCACGATATACTGCTCCTTGCCTACCTTTTTTGAGAGGGCGAAGTACTTGTCCTCAAAGGCACAGAAGAGTGAAAAGGGTGCCTTTCCCATATATCCGAGAACGCGCTCCGAGCAATGCTCGGGGGCTACTTTGAGTTGTCCCGAGACGTGATCGCGCACGAGTTTTTCAAAGAAAGAGTCGTCGCGGTCGTACATAAGATAGTCAAAGCGTATGCCGCTGCGGATAAAGACCTTTTTTATCTTCGGCAATTTTTCTATCTCGCCGAGCATATGAAGGTACTCCGAGTGATCGACCTTTAGATTCTTGCAGGGGGTGGGGGCAAGGCACCGCTTGTCCGCACAGACACCGTGCTTTATCTGCTTGTCGCACGCGGGATAGCGGAAGTTTGCAGTCGGCCCTCCGACGTCGTGTATATAACCTTTAAAGCCTTCAAGCTCTGTTATCTTTTTCGCCTCCTCGATCACGCTCTGCTCACTGCGCGAGCGTACCGTTCTTCCCTGATGGAAGGCGAGGGCACAGAAGTTGCAAGCACCAAAGCTCCCGCGGTTGTGCGTGATAGAGAACTTGACCTCCTCGATAGCGGGGACTCCTCCCGCCGCCTTGTAGTCGGGGTGGTAGTCGCGCACGAAGGGAAGCGAATAAACGGAGTCGAGCTCCTCACGCTCGAGCGGCGGCATAGGTGGGTTTTGCACCAGCATCTTGTCGTCGTATCCCTCGCAGAGCGCCTTGCCGGTTATGGCGTCCTGATTTTTATACTGAATGGCAAACGCACGCGCGTATGCGCGCTTGTCGCTTTTGAGTGTGTCGTATTCACCGATAAAGATACTGTCGTAATGCACTGCCTCATCACGCTTTGAGAGGTACACGGTACCACGCACGTCGCGTATCTTTTTTATCGGTACTCCTCGGTCGAGAAGCTGTGCGATGCGCAGGATGATCTTTTCTCCCATACCGTAGGTGAGAATGTCCGCACGGCTGTCTACGAGAAGCGAGCGGCGTACCTTGTCCTGCCAATAGTCGTAATGAGCGAAGCGGCGAAGCGACGCTTCAAGCCCGCCTATCACTATCGGCACGTCTCCCCACGCCTCGCGTATGCGGTTGCAGTAAACTATCGTCGCGCGGTCGGGCCGCGCTCCCATAGCACCGCCCGGGGTATAGTAATCGTACGAGCGTTTTTTCTTTGAGACGGTGTAGTGCGCTACCATCGAGTCGATGTTTCCCGCACTCACGAGAAACGCAAGGCGGGGACGTCCAAACTCTCTGAACGCCTCACAGCTCTTGTACTCGGGCTGGGCGAGGACTGCTACGCGGAAGCCTTCCCTCTCGAGAAGCCGCGTAATGATAGCCGCACCGAAAGAGGGGTGGTCTACGTAGGCGTCACCGCAAACGTAAACGAAATCCACCTCATCCCATCCGCGTGCGCGCATATCCGCACGGCAAACGGGCAAAAACTGCTCTCTCTGGCTCATTTTTTACTCCTTATCCAAAAACAAAGAGTGAAAGAGCGTGGTGTTTCCTCGCTTTTCACTCTTTGCTCTCATTTTCGTATGTCGATAAAACGCCTCGCGCCTTATCTCTCTATCTCTTCCATAATGAATGCTTCAAGCACGTCGTTTTCCTTGATGTCGTTGAAACGTTCAAGTCCGACACCGCACTCAAATCCGCTCATTACCTCACGCGCGTCGTCCTTGAAGCGCTTGAGAGAAGATATCTTGTCTTCAAATATAACGATACCGTCACGAACAACGCGGATCTGTGCGTTTCTCGCGATCTTACCGTCCTGAACGTAGCATCCCGCGATAGTTCCGACGTTGGGTACGTGGATAGTCTGGCGCACCTGTGCGTGACCGAGAAGCACCTCGCGGAATTTAGGAGCGAGAAGTCCCTTCATGGCCGCGGTGACCTCCTCGATACAGTCGTAGATGACGCGGTAGGTACGGATATCAACTACCTGACGCTCTGCGCTGTCGAGTGCCGTCTTGTCGGGACGAACGTTAAATCCTACGATTATCGCGTTGGAGGCTGCCGCGAGCATAACGTCGCTCTCGGTTATACCGCCTGCCGCCGCGTGAATGACCTTGACCTTGACTTCCTCGTTTGAGAGCTTTTCAAGTGACTGCTTGACAGCCTCGGCAGAACCGCCGACGTCGGCCTTAACGATAACGTTAAAGTCCTTGACACCGTCAGATATCTGTGAGAAGAGATCGTCGAGGTTGACCTTGGCGCTTGCCTTGAACATTTCTTCCTTCGCCTTGTCGCGTCTCTGCTCTGCAAGCTCTCTTGCCATTCTCTCGTCTTCAACTGCGTTGAACTCGTCACCCGCATCCGGAACCTCGGCAAGACCGATGATCTCAACGGGAACGGAAGGACCTGCCTCGGAGAGAAGGTTGCCGTTTTCGTCCGACATAGCACGTACGCGTCCGACGCTCGTGCCTGCGATAACGATATCGCCTGCGTGAAGAGTACCGTTCTGAACGAGAACCGTCGCAACGGGACCTCTGCCTCGGTCGAGCTTTGCCTCAATGACGATACCCTTTGCTCTGCGCGCAGGGTTAGCCTTGAGATCCTTCATTTCTGCAACGAGAAGGACGTTTTCAAGAAGCTCCTCTATACCCATACCCGTAAGTGCGGATACGCCGACGCAGATAACGTCACCTCCCCACTCCTCGGGAACGAGCTCGTATTTGGTAAGCTCCGTCTTTACAGCATCGGGGTTAGCCGCGGGCTTATCCATCTTGTTGATAGCTACGATTATATCGATACCTGCGCTCTTGGCGTGGTTTATTGCCTCGATAGTCTGGGGCATTATACCGTCGTCAGCCGCAACGACGAGGATCGCGATATCGGTCGCCTGCGCTCCGCGCGCACGCATTGCGGTAAATGCCTCGTGTCCGGGGGTATCGAGGAAGGTAAAGGGCTTGCCGTCGATAGATACGCGGTAAGCACCGATGTGCTGTGTAATTCCGCCTGCCTCACCCGTGGTGACGGAGGTGTGTCTGATAGCGTCGAGAAGCGAGGTCTTACCGTGGTCAACGTGTCCCATAACGCAAACGACGGGATCGCGCGTGAGGAGGTTATCTTCTCCGTCGTCCTTTTCATCAAAGAGCTTTTCCTCGATGGTAACGACGACCTCGCGGTTGACCTTATAGCCCATCTCGTCGGCTATAAGGAATGCGGTGTCAAAGTCTATCTCCTGGTTTACGGTAGCCATAACGCCCATCATCATCAGCTTTTTGATAACGTTGGCGCTCGTCT
>JAZQXE010000056.1:0-8549 GCA_045632705.1 Eubacteriales bacterium
ACTCCTTGGCTCACAGAACGACATGGCTACGATCCGACTTCATGAGCGCGCAGGCGTCGGATATGTCGGGTTGGCTGCTTATGGGTTTCCCCGGAAGCATCCTTGCTTTCGGTATGGGACAGGCGTGGATCGGTATTGGTCTTGCACTCGGTACCATCGCAAACTGGCTGCTCATCGCGCGCAGACTCAGACGCTTCTCGGAGGCGGCAAACGACTCTATCACTCTCCCCCAGTATCTCTCTAACAGATTTGCGGCAAAGAGCAAGGCGCTGCAGATAATATGCGCCGTCGTTTTCCTCGTATTCTTTACCATCTACGTTGCATCCTCTTTCGTTGCGGGTACTACGGTATTCACCTCGATATTCAATATAAACGAAGACGTCGCAATGCTCATCTTCGTTGCGATACTCCTCACCTACACCTTCCTCGGAGGATATAAGGCGGTCTGCTGGACTGACTTTTTCCAGGGACTTATGATGCTTTGCGCACTCCTTGCCATTCCGATAGTTATCGTACTGACCAAGGACCTCGATATGTCTCTGCTCTCTAAAGAGATCGTCGCGCAGGACGGCACGACCTATGGCTTTGTTTCCAACGTCTTTTCCGCTTCTCCCCAGGATATCATCAGCGGTCTTGCATGGGGACTCGGCTACTTCGGTATGCCTCATATCCTCGTCAGATTTATGGGAATAAAGAAGGCGTCAATGGTCAAAAAGTCGGCTACCGTTGCTATCGTATGGGTAATACTCGCGCTTCTTGCGGCTATTCTCATCGCATTCTTCGGCAGAATTCTCGTCGGAGAAGAGCTTCTCTCCCAGGGAAAACAGCAGATGGTATTCATCTCCGTTGCTCGTATGCTCTTTAATGGCCCCGTTGCATTTATCGCGGGACTACTTATGGCGGCTATCATCGCGGCTTCTATGTCCACCGCGGACAGCCAGCTGCTCGTAGCTTCCTCGTCCTTTACCTCGGATATATACAAGCCCGTCTTCCGCAAGACTGCTTCGGATAAAGAGACACTTTGGGTAGGACGCGGTATCGTCGTTCTCATCAGTATCGTTGCTTACTTCATCGCCTCGAGCGAGGGAAGCGGAGCTCAGGCTATCATGACGATGGTAGATAATGCCTGGGGAGGCTTTGGTGCCGCATTCGGCAGCGTCGTCATCCTCTCGGTATTCTGGAGACGCTTTACCTACAAGGGCGCTATCGCAGGAGTCGTCGTCGGTGCCGTCGTTGACGTGCTTTGGCTCGTATTCCTCTCCGGCCCCACCGGTATCTACGAGCTTCTTCCCGGCTTTGTTGCTTCTATGATCGCGGCAGTCGTAGTAACTCTGCTCGACCGCACGCCCGATGCAAGCGTAACCGATATCTTCGATCGCGCTATCGCAAAAACGGAAGACTGATAAAACTAAAAACAAACGGAAGAGACCTGCATCGCAGGTCTCTTTTTTTTGCAGGGAGACCATTTTGAGAAATCTCGTTTCGCTACGAAAAAATAAAACTTGCAATCCGACGGCGAGTCGGGTATAATTATAGACAAGAAAACGATGATGACGGTGCCAAACGATGAGGCGCGGAGATCAAGGATATATGGAGGTATGGCGTGAAGCTTTCTCTTGTTTGCCCCTGCTACAACGAGCAGGACAACGTTGAAAAATTTTATGACGAATGTGTAAGGGTACTCACGGGCAAGGTAGAGTCCTTTGAGTTCGTATTTATAAACGACGGCAGCCGTGACGGCACGTGGAAGAAGCTTTTGGGCATCTACGAGGGCTCACACGGAAACGTCAAGCTCGTCAACTTTTCCCGCAATTTCGGAAAAGAAGCGGCGATGTACGCAGGACTTTCAAAGGCGGAGGGCGAGTACACGGTAGTCATCGACACGGACCTGCAGCAGCGTCCCGAAACGGTGCTTCTCATGGTAGAGCATCTTGATGCAAACCCCGATTGCGACTGCGTTGCCGCGTATCAGGAAAAGAGACGCGAGGGCGGCTTGATGTCGTTTTTCAAGTCTGCGTTTTACAAAGTTATCAACCGCGTCTGCGAGACGGAGTTCCGCGACGGCGCCAGTGACTTCCGCACCTTCAGAGTGAGCGTGCGCGAGGCGGTGCTTTCACTTCGCGAATCTCACAGATTTGCAAAGGGAATATTCTCGTTTGTCGGATTTGAGACCTACTATATGCCTTATACCGCGTCCGAGAGAAACGCGGGCGTCAGCGCCTGGAACTTCAAAAAGCTTTTCAAATACGCGCTTGGCGGAATTATGTCGTTTACCACGTTCCCGCTCAAAGCGGCAAGCTTCTGCGGTGTTGCGTTCCTGATCCTCTCGCCCGTATGGGTAGTGGTAAAGGCGGTGCTTGCTCTGCTCGGTGCGGCTCGCTTTACGACACTTGACGTGCTGGTGTGGGCGGTGTTCTTCGTCGGCGGTACGGTGCTCGCGTGTATGGGCGTGATGTGCGAGTATCTGGCTCGTATGTACGTTCAGTCAAAGGACAGACCTATTTGTATAATAAAGGAATACAGAGAGCCGAACGGCAAATAAATCAAAAAGGGCGGCGCGAGAGCCGCCTTTCGACTATATTCGCTTATAGAGAAAGGGAGAAGAATATGAAAAGGATAACGGCTTTTCTTTTGTGCGCGGTGCTTGCTTTGACTGCAGTGCCGTATGCGTCGGTCGCTTTTGCCACCTCGGAGAAGACGGCGGGTGCGAGGGAGGAGATAGAATTTTCCGATCCTTACGTTACGGGAATAACGGGAAGCTATCCCCGCTTTGCCTCGATCGGCTCGGGTGATATTCTTTTCGTCCACGGCGGATCGCAGAGCCTCACCGTGCGTCGTTCATCCGACGGCGGCGAGAGCTGGTCGGAGCCCGTCGTTGCGGTCAACTACGAGGGAACGAACTATTCTCCCGCCAACGGCTATCTCTATTACGATGCCGTGACGGAGAAGGTGTTTCTCAGCTTCCGCTGTCCGATAACCAACGAGGACGGCACTTATACAGCGAACGTTATGATATGCGAGAGCACCGACAGGGGCGAGAGCTGGTCGGAGCCGTTTTGTATGCTTTCCTCTACGGTCCCATCGGCCGAGGAATACGGCGGCGCGTGGGAGCCGACCATATACAGGACGGACGGAAAGCTCCGTATGTACTATTCGGGTAACATAGTAAAATACGGAGACGGACAGGTAAAGCTCAACGCAGGTACGGAGAACGAGATCACAGATACGACCTATCCTTATTCGTCCTCAAAGGTGGTTCAGTACATAGTCGTGCACGAGCTTGACGAAGAGAGCGGGGCGTGGGGCGGCGGAGCAATTACCTTTGACGGATATCCGAGCCACCCCTACAAGCCGTATGAAGGATACGTATACAGACGCGCGGGAATGCAGTCTATATCTCTGCTCTCAGACGGCACGTACGTTATGGCGATAGAATCGAGCAGAAACGCAAACGCATCACAGTACGGCGGTACGAGCTATCCGATGGTAATTGACGTGTGCTTTTCGCGCGACGGATTGAACTTCACAGAGCCCAAGACGATAGCCGTGGGACACGCGGAGGGATACACCTCGGCAGCCCCCTGGGTAGTTACTCTGCCCGACGGCAGAATAGCCGTTTCCTTCCAGACCGACGACCACCACGACGAGCCGCATCCGACGGCAATGGGAAATTACAAACAGCTCAACGTCGTAGTTTCTCGCTCCCCCGTCAGCTATGCGGACGCATACGATATAAGTGAGGCGGACTTTGAGAGATACACTCCGTTTGAAAAATACAACTCCGAGGTTACCTACAACTACTGGAATGGCCTCTATATCGACGGCTACAAGCTCTACGCGGTAGGCAACGTAAGCACCAACGACTCAAAGGTAACGAAGGCAATGGGTATCTGCTTTTCGGTAGCGGATCTCACACCCGAGGGCGTGCCCGAGGGATATACGCCGATATGCACCGCAAACGACCTGACCAATCTTATGCACAGAGAGAGCGGCTGGGGCTGGTTTGAGGATTATATACTTTTAAACGATATAGACCTTGCAGACGCCACAAACGGTCTTGAGCAGACGCCTATCGGCTATCAGGCGGTGACGGGATGCTATTTCTACGGCACCTTTGACGGAAATTCAAAGAAGATAACGGGTATCGACATAGATACCGATGCGAGATTTGCGGGGTTGTTCGGTTACGTTATGAACTCCACGGTGCGCGACCTTGAGCTTTGGGGCGAGGTGTCGAGCAGTTATTATACCAAGAGCCGAGTCAACAACGGCGTCGGCGGACTTTGCGGATTTGCAAACGGAAATACCGTTATCAGCGGTATTACGAGCTGCGTGAACGTCAGCGCCAAATGTACGGCGGGCGGTATCGCCGGGTATATTCTGCGTAACGGCACGGGAAAGAAGATAACTATCAAAAATTGCGATAATCGAGGTACCGTCACTTCAACCGCAACGAGCGCATACGGAGCGGCGGGAGGAATCGTGGGAAGCGTCTACGCGTTGACCGCGGACATTGAAATAACCGATTGCAACAACTACGGCGGCGTCTCGGGTTATCAGTACGTCGGAGGCATCGTCGGTGCGAGCACCTCGAGTGCGACCGAGGCTCTGGATAGTGTCAGATGCTACGTCACGAGATGTGAAAACTACGGAGGCGTCACGGGCTCTTACGCCGATATCGGAGGAATATACGGTATGGGCTGGGCTGCCGTTATACGAGATTGCGTAAATCACGCGTCGGTCGTAAATACGGGCAGCGCCTCAAGCGCGTATCTGACTGCGGGAATTATCGGACGCGCGCATCAAAAGACGGAAATAACGAGATGCGTAAATACGGGCAAGGTGAGTGAGGTCGGCAGGGCAGTACTTGCAAACAAGTCGCTCGGAACCGAAAATTCGGTGCAGGATTGCTATTATATCAACAGAGGCGAAGTGACCGACGCGTTTGCCGCTTCTCTTTCGGAGTCGTCGGGGGCGGTGTGCGATAGCTACGCGGGATACGACTTTATCAATACCTTCGTCATAACAGACGGAGAGATAAGCCTCATTGACAGATATTCTCTGCGAGCGGGAGACTCGGACGGTGACGGACTTCTTACCAACGCCGATATCACGCTTATCGTCCGCGTGCTTTCGGGATATAAGGAGCAGGACGGCGGCAGTTGCGACGCTGACGGAAACGGCAGAGTGAACAACCGCGACGCGCTCTCTCTTATCTTTATTCTTGCGGGATATCAGAGATGACGGACGGGGAATAAAATAAATTTTCGCAAAACTATTGAAAAAGCGAAAAGCGTATGATATAATACGGTAGAAATATGAGTATGGAGAGTGGATGTTTTGCAGTCCACTCTCTCTTTTTTGGAGTGATGATATGGCACAGATAAAGAATATTGCACAGAGAGTACGCGCACTTCTCTCTCCTACGGTAGAGGATGAGCTCGGCTATTATCTGTGGGATGTGGAATACGTAAAGGAAGGTAGTGAATACTATCTTCGTATAACCATCGATAGCGAGGACGGCATCGACATAAACGACTGTGAAAAGGTACACAGAGCGATAGATCCTATTCTCGACGAGGCGGATCCGATAGAAAATTCTTACAGACTCGAGGTATCCTCTCCCGGTATCGAGCGAGAGCTCAGATGCGAGGAGCACATTCTCGCGTGTGTGGAGTGGGAGGCGGAGGCACGTCTTTACAGTGCCGTTGAAGGCTCAAAGGTACACCGCGGTATCATTCTCGGTTACGAGGACGGCGTGCTTACCCTGGGCGTCGGTGAGGGAGAGCTGAAGCTTGATAAAAAGAATATCGGCTCGCTTCGCACCGTTTACGACTTCGACGCTGACGACGAGGAATGATCCATCGGTGCGTTTCGGCAGTTTTTTTGAAAAAGAAAAATAAAAAAATCAACATAAATCGAAAGGGTGTAGCGTCAGCTACCAAGGGACAACGGAAAAATGAATTCAGAATTTTTTGAAGCACTTGACCTGCTCGAAAAGGAAAAAGGCATATCCAAGGAATATATGCTCGAAAAGGTCGAGGCGGCTCTGACGGGAGCGCTCAAGCGTGAGATCGGCGGCACGGGAAATATCCGCATCAAGCTCGATCCCGCAAAGAAGGATATGAAGGTCTACCGCGTTCGCACCGTCGTTGAGGAAGTTACGGACGAGTACAACCACCTTACTCTCGATCAGGCAAAGGCAATTGCAAAGAAGTATAAGCTCGGCGATACCGTAGAGACCGAGATAAAGACCAAGAACTTCGGCAGACTCAGCGCCCAGACCGCAAAGCAGGTCATCATTCAGGGTATCAGAGAGGCTGAGAGAGCAAACATCGTCAAGGAATACGAGTCAAAGAGCGAGCAGATCGTCAGCGCACTTGTAACCAAGATAGATCCCGTAAACGGAGCGGTCATCCTCGATACGGGAACGTCAACGGCAGTGCTTATCAAGGCAGAGCAGATACCGGGTGAGGAGTTTGAGGTAGGAGACAGAATAAAGGTATTCATCACCGAGGTACATCGCGAGAACGCGCGCGGCCCGATAGTTACGCTCTCGAGGATCCATCCCGGTATGGTACGCCGTATGTTCGAGCTTGAAGTTCCCGAAATTCAGGACGGTACGGTAGCGATCAAGGGCGTCAGCCGTGAGGCAGGCTCGAGAACCAAGATCTCCGTCGTATCAAACGACGAAAACGTAGACGCTATCGGTGCATGTATCGGTAACCGCGGAATGAGAATAAACTCCGTCATCGACGAGCTCTGCGGTGAGAAGATAGACATCATCAAGTACAGCGAGGATCCCGTTGAGTACGTCAGCGCAGCTCTTTCTCCTGCAGCTGTCAAGAGCGTTGAGTTTGACGGCGAGCGCTCCTGCAGAGTAACGGTAGCGCCCGACCAGCTCTCTCTTGCAATAGGTAAGGAAGGACAGAACGTCCGCCTCGCCGCAAGATTGACGGGTATGAAGATAGACATTAAATCCGAGTAAAGCGAGGATAAGCCATGGCAACAAAACAGACACCCCCCGAGAGAAAAAAGCCCGAGCGCAGATGCGTGGGATGCTCCGAGCATAAGCTGAAGATGGAGCTCATCCGCGTCGTCCGTTCACCCGAGGGCGAGGTTTCGCTTGATTTTACGGGTAAAAAGTCGGGCAGGGGCGTTTACGTATGCAGAAGCACCGCGTGCTTTTTAAAGGCAAAAAAAGCGCACAGATTCGAGACGGGACTCGGCGTTGAGATACCCGCGGCGGTATACGAGCGTATAGAAAAGGAGCTCTCGGAAAATGAGTGATGCGCTTTTGATTCTCGGTCTTGCGAAAAAGGCGGGAAAGCTCGTCGTAGGCACACCGCTCGTTTGCAAGGCGCTGGCGGCAAAGACGCCGCCCGCACTGGTCGTCGTGAGTGCGAGAGCCTCCGACAATACCAAAAAGAGACTGCGCGACAAGACGGCGCACTACGGTGTACGCCTCTTTGAATACGACGCCGACGGAGAGGAAATTGCTCTCGCGGCGGGAAAGACGTCCGTTTGTGCATCGGCGGCAATATGCGATGCAGGACTGGCGGGTCTGTTTTTAACCAAGGCAGAGAACGAAATTCACAAGAAATGAGGAATGAGTATGGCACAGATAAACAGTCAATACCGTGTAGGTCAGCTGGCAAAGGATTTCGGCATCAAAGCAAAGGATATTCTTGAGATACTCGGCGCACAGGCAGACAGTAAGGCAACGAGCACTACTCTGACGCCTGCACAGTTCAGTTATCTCGTACTGAAGCTTACTGAAAATAAGCAGATAGCAAACATCGATGATTACATCGACGGAAAGATAAAGATATACACGGCACAGGAAAAGGCTGCGATCGCAGAGCAGGAGGCTAAGGCAAAGGCCGAAGCCGAGGCTGCGGCAGCGGCAAAGGCGGCGGCTGAGGCAGAGGCTAAAGCGAAAGCAGAGGCAGAAGCCAAGGCAAAGGCTGAGGCAGAGGCTGCAAAGGCGGCACAGATAGCAAAGAGAGACGCTTCCCGCCCCGAGAACAGAACGCAGGCAGACCGCTTCGAGCAGCGCAGAGCACAGCAGAAGCCCCAGAACGTACAGCCCCAGCAGACCAAGAAGGCGGCTGAGGTAAAGGCACAGGATAAGCCCGCACAGAAGAAGGACGTTTTTGCTAATCTTTCGAGCAACGCGCCAAAGGAACAGACGCAGGTCAAGGACAAGAGACGCGTCGTTGACACCAGAGGCTCGTCAAACGTAGACCTCTCAAAGTACGACGAGCGTCTTGACAGCTTTGTTGACGAGAGAAACAAGAGCACCCGCGCGCCCGAAAAGCAAAAGATAAGAAAGCAGGACAACCGCGGACAGTTTGGAAAGAAGAGCGAAAAAGAGCGTCTTGCTATGGAGAAGCTCAAGAAGATAGAAGCGGAAAAGATGAGAAAGAAGCAGAATCTCACAATTTCCGTACCCGACGTCATCACCGTCGGAGAGCTGGCAACCAGACTTAAGCAGACGAGCGCCAACGTTATCAAAAAGCTGATGATGATGGGCGTTATGGCTACCG
>JAZQXE010000057.1:0-5227 GCA_045632705.1 Eubacteriales bacterium
CTTTGGAGCTCTCGTGCAAAAGGGCATGACGGTAGGCGCTGACAGACTCATCTCCTCTATTCCTCAGGCACTGACCGAAACATCCCTCATCTGCTCCTCGGTCAACGTAGCGAGCACAAAGACGGGTATCAATATGGACGCGGTCAGACGTATGGGCGAGGTCATCAAGGAAGCGGCGTATCTCACGCGTGAAAACGACTCTATCGGATGTGCAAAGCTCGTCGTATTTGCAAACGCTCCCGACGACAATCCCTTTATGGCAGGAGCTTTTTGCGGTGTAGGCGAAAACGACGTTGCCATAAACGTCGGAGTTTCCGGTCCCGGCGTCGTATCAAGTGCAATAAACAAGGCAGGCGACGTGAACTTCACCGAGCTTGCGGAGCTTATAAAGAAGACGGCTTTCAAGATAACGCGCGTCGGACAGCTCGTTGCTATGCAGGCAGCGCAAAAGCTCGGCGCTCCCTACGGTATAGTAGACCTTTCCCTCGCTCCCACACCCGCAATGGGAGACTCCGTAGCTCATATCCTTGAGGCTATGGGACTTGAAAGATGCGGCACGCACGGCACGACGGCGGCACTTGCTCTTCTTAACGACGCAGTCAAGAAGGGTGGCGTTATGGCGTCAAGCCACGTCGGAGGTCTCTCGGGTGCATTCATCCCCGTTTCCGAAGATATAGGAATGATAAACGCAGTTGAAGCAGGTACGCTTTCACTTGACAAGCTCGAGGCTATGACAGCCGTTTGCTCCGTTGGACTTGATATGATAGCTATTCCTGGTGACACCTCGGCACAGACCATATCCGCTATAATTGCCGACGAGATATCGATCGGAGTCATCAACAACAAGACGACCGCCGTCAGAGTAATTCCCGCTTACGGCAAAAAGGTCGGAGACAGCGTTGAGTTCGGAGGACTGCTCGGACGCGCTCCCATTATGAATCTGCACACCGAGTCAAGCGACAGATTCATCGCTCGCGGAGGCAGAATACCCGCTCCCATCCATTCTCTGAAAAACTAAATCGTAATAGCAAAAAACGCTTTCATCGCCATGCGACGATGAAAGCGTTTTTTTGTTAGTTTTTTCTTTTTAAGCCTGTCCGCGCTTTATCTTTGCTTCTGCCTTAAGACGAAGCTCGGTGTTGAGTATGCGTTTGCGCAGACGAATACTCTTCGGCGTTACCTCGATAAGCTCGTCGTCAACGATAAACTCTATCGCCTGTTCAAGACTCATTATCTTGGGAGGAGTAAGGATAAGTGCTTCGTCAGCACCCTTTGAACGAATAGCCGTGAGGTGCTTTTCCTTACATACGTTGAGCGTGATATCGCCCTGCTTGGGATTTTCACCTACGATCATTCCCTCGTAAACGGGAGTCTGAACGCCTATAAACATCGTACCTCTGTCCTGGGAGTTAAACAGACCATACGAGGTAGACACACCCTGCTCGCTTGCGATAAGGGAGCCTGAGTATCTTACCGTTACCTCACCCTTGTAGGGCTGGTAGGAATCAAAGATGCTGTTCATTATACCCTCGCCCTTTGTATCGGTCAAAAACTCGCTTCTGTAACCGAAAAGGCATCTGGTGGGGATGAGATATTCTATCTTCATTCTTGAGCCCTTGGGGTCCATAGAGAGAAGCTCACCCTTTCTGCCGCTGAGCTTTTCAACGACGGAACCGACGCAATCCTCGGGGCAGTCGATGGACACGCGTTCGATAGGCTCACACTTTACCCCGTCTATTTCCTTGTAAAGCACCTTGGGAGTTGAACAGCAAAGCTCGTATCCCTCACGGCGCATATTTTCAATAAGTATAGAGAGGTGCATCTCTCCTCTTCCCGCTACTCTGAACGACTCCGTCGTATCACCGTCGTTTATACGGATAGAAACGTCCTTGAGCGTTTCCTTGTAGAGTCGGTCACGCAGATGACGGCTGGTAACGTACTTACCCTCCTTACCTGCAAAGGGGGAGTTGTTGACCGAGAAGGTCATCTCCATCGTAGGCTCGGACACCTTGACGAATTCCAAAGGCTCAACGCACGCAGTAGAGCAAACGGTATCACCGATGTTTATGTTTTCACATCCCGAGAAGCACACGATATCACCGACGGTAGCCGTCTCGACAGCCGCACGGGAGAGACCGTCTATCTGATAGAGCGCAACTATCTTTGCCTTTTTTGCCGTTTCTGTGGAGTGGTAATTGGCAATAGCTACCTCCTGATTTACTCTGATGCTTCCACGCTCGATACGTCCGATACCGATACGACCGACGTACTCGTTGTAGTCAACGCTTGAAACGAGAAGCTGAAGATCGCCCGTCTCGTCTCCGTCGGGAGCGGGAATATAATCCATGATAGTCTCGAAGAGGGGGATAAGATCCGTGCCCTTATCTTCGGGAGAATAAGAAGCAGTACCGGCTCTGCCCGAGCAGAAAAGCATCGGAGAGTCGAGCTGCTCGTCCGTAGCGTCAAGATCAATGAGAAGCTCAAGCACCTCGTCAATGACCTCGTGAATTCTCGCGTCGGGCTTGTCTACCTTGTTGACAACAACTATTACTCTATGGTTGAGTTCAAGAGCTCTCTGAAGAACGAATCTCGTCTGGGGCATCGGACCCTCTGCCGCGTCAACGAGAAGGATAACGCCGTTTACCATCTTAAGTACACGCTCGACCTCTCCACCAAAATCCGCGTGTCCGGGAGTGTCAACGATATTGAACTTTGCATCCTTGTAGTAGACCGCAGTATTCTTTGCGAGTATCGTAATGCCTCTTTCTCTCTCGAGATCGTTTGAGTCCATTACTCTGTCTTCTGTAACTTGATTCTCACGGTAGATACCACCCTGCTTGAGCATCTCGTCAACGAGGGTAGTTTTGCCATGGTCAACGTGTGCGATGATTGCAACATTTCTCAGATCATTACGTTTCAAAATAGTCTTCTCCAAATTTATATTTTAGTTTTTATCATTTTGTTTTTTCACGTCATGCGACGCCGTCCACCTCAAAAAGACATAATATTATATCACCGAAAAAAACAAATTACAATAGAAATTTTCAAAAAAAATCAGGCGCGTTTTCCACTCGCCTCTCCGTACGCCCGCCTCTACCGAGCAATTCGGCGAGAAAAAGAAAAGGCAAAAACGCCTAAATTCAATAAAAGGAATTTGTTTGAAGATACTTTTTACCATTTTTTCAAAGTGACGATTGTCATTTTTTGACTGCAACCAACTCCGCAAAATGACCTTTTTCCAATAGCGGAGACACGCCAATAAAGGAAAAACGACATTTTACTACACATTTATGCGCATTTTTGTACCGTTAGGCTTTGTAAAGTTTTTATTTGTTAGATAATTATGCAATTATTAAACTTTTCTATTGACATTCATCTTATGTAAGTGTATAATAGTATTCGTTAAAGTATCGAATAACTCTACGGAGGCTTTTATGATAGTTAAATTACTCACAGAACCGAATATCGTATACGAAGCTGCGATGCTTCTCTACGACAACGCAAACAAGATATCTTACAGAGAAAAAAGATCCGAGTTTGAGAGAATGTCTCCAACAAACGTCGACGAGCTGCTTGCAGGGCTTGACACCTTCTCGCGTTTTTCGGAGCTTATTTCCGACAAGCTCGATATAGATCCGGAGCAGTTGCGCCATTTGTTTTTGCACAGAAACGAGCTTGATTCTCCTCTCGCGTTCTACATACTTCACGACGTTTTCACAACGCCTGATCCCGACTTTCTCCGAGACCTTGAAAGAATACAAAAGATGAGCAAGGCAACCTTCTTTGCCAATATGTATTCTCTTTTGCTCCTTCAATTTCCCGAGCTTGAATCAAAGGCGTCAATATCAAACTACGCCGATTTTATAAACTTCATTGCAGTACTTCCCGTTTCAAGCGAACTAAAATGGGAGCTGACCTCGTTCTATAATACCTTTGATACGGTAAAGAACACGCTCGCAATAATGATAGGAAAAGTAGGAAAGCTCTACTACGACGGATATGAGCTGGTACGTCACTACAACGATTGGTTCTTGGCAAACTACAAGATGTCAAGCTCACAGTCCCCCGAGAAATATCTGCGTGAAACCTACAAGATACTCGACGGTAAGACTCCCGATATCCTCTACGTTATCCCCTCCTCCTCTGCCGCTGACAGAATAGAATACAAGATGAGCTTTACCGAGGAGCAGCTTACCGATTTTATCTATATAGGCGTCATCCATTCAGCAGTTGCGGAGGCGAGCGACTCTCCCTTTGACGATACAAGACTCTGCAAAACGCTAAAGGTTATGTCTGACAGATCGAAGTTTGAGATCATGCGTCTTATCAGCGACGAGGCTAAATTCGGGCAGCAGCTCGCATCTTCCCTCGGCATCAGCACCGCTACCGTATCGCATCACATGGCGCAGCTTGAAGAAACTGACCTTATCAGGATAGAAAGAGACGCAAACCGCATCTACTATACTCTCAACAGAGAAACGGTAGAATACGTAGTCAAAAACCTTAACAAGTTATTTTTAAAGGATTAAAAGCTAAAGATCAAAGAGCAATATTCAAAGACGTAAACAGTCTTCGGTTATTGCTCTTTTTCTTTTGTTCTTCTCCAAAAAAATGCAAAAAAATATTCAAAAAATATATTGACAAATCAAAAGGATTTTGATAAAATAATTTCGTAATAGGAATGATTACTGTTTCTATTAACTCCAGCGAAAGGAGATAATATGTCAAAGCAACACGAGTTGATACTTTCGATCGTAGAGCATTGTGACGGACACATTTCCGCCGAAGAGGTTTTTGACAAAGCACGTCAAGAGTTGCCTGCTATCTCCTTTGGTACCGTTTACAGAAATCTCGGTAAACTATGTGAGAGCGGACAGATACGAGAGGTACCCGTAACCAAAGGTGCTGCACGATACGAGATAATGCAAAAGGCGCACGGACATCTCGTCTGCGTCAGATGCGGCACTATCCACGACTTCCCTATCGTTGACATAGACCAGCTTGAAGAAAAGCTCGCAACGCGGATAATTTCATACAGCTGTTGTGTAACTCATATATGTGACGAGTGCGATCAAAGCAGAGTGAAAATATAGTATAATAAAAAAAATTTATAATATAATAACTAAAAGAAAAAAACGGAGGAAATCAACATGAATCTCAAGGGAACAAAAACCGAAAAAAATCTTATGGAGGCATTTGCAGGTGAGAGCCAGGCTCGCAACAAGTA
>JAZQXE010000058.1:0-25766 GCA_045632705.1 Eubacteriales bacterium
CGCAGACCGCTCACCGAGGGTGAAGTGGCGCGTCTGAACGAGGACTTCATGATTGAATATACTTACAACTCCAACGCCATCGAGGGTAACACCCTCACCCTGCGTGAAACCGATATGGTACTCAAAGGCTTGACGATTGACCAAAAACCGCTGAAGGACCACATGGAAGCTGTTGGTCACAAGGACGCATTCTACTTCATTTGCGACCTCGTCAAAGATCGCACTCCCCTGTCGGAAACGGTGATCAAGCAGATCCATTCCCTCGTCCTCGCGGATAAGCCTCTCGACCGTGGCGTGTACCGCAGAGTGCCTGTCCGCATTATGGGCGCAAAGCAGGATCCCGTTCAGCCGTATCTGATCGAGCCTAAGATGAACGACCTCATGCAGCGGTACGCAAACGACGAGCGTAACATCGTGGAAAAGCTCGCCGACCTGCATATCGCATTTGAGTCCATCCATCCCTTCATCGATGGCAACGGAAGAACCGGACGCCTCATCGTCAACCTCGAGCTGATGAAAGCCGGATATCCCCCCATCGATATCAAGTTCACCGACAGAATGAGATATTACGCCGCCTTCGACCACCGCGCTGAGATGGTAAAGCTCTTCGCGGAGTACCTGAATAAGAGATTGGATCAGTATTTGGAAGTGTTGGAGCATTAAGGAGAATCACATGGAAGCTATTATTGCAAGCGTTTTGGGCGGTTTGGTAAGCGGTCTTTTCACTTTCCTTGGCGTATGGTTAACAATTCGCCATGAAAACAAAAAGACGCGCCGAGAAGAACTCAAACAGCAGAAAGAAAAAGAAGAACAGTTATTAGAAAATAGACCCCGTCTCGAAATTATGGGGTATAAGAAACTCACCAAGTATTCCCCACAAAAGAAAACAGACGCATCTATCCTTCTCTGCAGTATAAAAGAATACAAAAATGAAGGACGAGCTATGTTCTACTACGATGAATCCATCGTCAACCCCGAAAATTGGGTTTGCGTAGAGTATACTCTTCGCAATACGGGACACACCGAAATAGATCATATCTACTTTTCAACCAATCTTCCCAAGAATACCGCTTTATTTGATGTGCTCAATGAAGAAAACGTGATGTGCTATGAGAACCATTTTCTCAATTATTCAGTTATCTTCGAAAAGACGATCAAACCACAGCAAACCGTTACCGTTCGAGTGTGTTACATAAGCGATAAGGTAGTCGTTTCAAATATGGGCAGTGCTCCTATAACAATTTGGATGATTGACGAAAAGAAAAATTGGTGGTCGCAGCCATTATTTGCGCCGGATAATAAAATCTATAATTCAACAAAAGCATCCCATAAAGAATGGAAAGACTACACAAGTGTTGAAATCGCTATAAAATGTTTCGAAAACCCGATGCTTTGGTAAAAAGAATAACGATAGGAGAGAAAACAATGACTATTTACGATATTTTGAAGGATTCCGCATACAAGACGGAGCAGTTCACTACAGAGGCTATAGAAAGATTAAACGGTAGAATTATAGAAAAAGAGGATAAAAACGGCAAGAAATATGCTACTGTTATGTGCATTGTCCGTAAAAAAGAAATCCGTCTGAACCCCGAAGAAGTTATCAGACAGCTTTTCCTTGATAAACTGATCAATGACTACGGATATCCTGTAAACCGCATCAAGCTTGAATATCAGGTATATTTTGGTCGTGAAGTAAAACGCGCCGATATTGTTGTTATGGATGAGGATCGTCCGATAGTACCTTATATCATCGTTGAAGTAAAAAAGCCCAAGCTGAAGGAAGGCAAAGAGCAGTTAAAGAGCTACTGTAATAGTACTGGTGCGCCTATTGCTGTTTGGACGAATGGTGAGCAGATCGCGTATTACAACCGCAAAGACCCCAACTATTTTGAGGATATTCGTGACATCCCCAAGGCAACACAAACCTTGATGGATATTGTTTCTGTCCGTTGGACTATTGAAGATCTCAAGGCAAACGACGTTTTGCAAAAGGATCGTGTTTCTCTGAAAGATAAGATAAAAGAACTCGAAGATGAAGTTTTGGCAAACGCAGGTGTTGATGTGTTTGAGGAATGCTTCAAACTCATTTTCACAAAACTCTATGATGAGTGGTTAAGCGGTCAAAATCCCTCTCGCTATCTTGAATTTACCAATGCCGGCAGAACCGAATTTAAGCTGAAAGAAGCAATTCAAGAGCTTTTTGACAAAGCAAATAAAAAGTGGAAGGGCGTGTTTGAGCAGAACTCCAAAATTGCACTTTCTCCGTCACACCTCTCTATTTGTGTTGCTTCTCTTCAAAATGTTAAGCTCTTCAACAGTAATCTTGAAGTTGTTGACGATGCCTTTGAGTACCTTATGAGCAAATCAAGCAAGGGCGAGAAAGGTCAGTTCTTTACACCTCGATATGTTATCGAAATGTGCGTAAAGATGATGAATCCTAAAGAAAATGAAAAGATGATTGATACCGCATGCGGCAGTAGTGGTTTCCCTGTGCATACTATCTTCCATGTATGGAATCAAATGGCAGAAAAAGAGGGACGCCCAAAAGGAGAACTGTTCTCATTAGATCAAAAGCCATACAACTACACTGAATATGTTCAAGACAATATTTTTGGAATTGACTTTGATGAAAAAGCCGTTCGTGTGGCTCGCACTTTAAACCTTATCGCAGGTGACGGACATACCAATGTTTTGCATTTGAACACACTTGATTATGACCGTTGGGATGAAACTGCAAAACAGGACGATTGGATTCGTACCTATTTTGAAGGCTTTGACAGATTGAAAGAACTGCGTAGGGGTAAGGGATATCAGGAATTCGATTTTGATATTGTTATGGCAAATCCCCCCTTCGCCGGTGATGTAAAAGAAACAAGAATACTCGGCAGATATGAGATGGGTAAAAATCCTACCAATGGAAAGATGCAGAGCAAAGTTGGTCGTGATATTTTGTTCATCGAGCGCAATTTAGACTTTTTGAAGCCCGGCGGTAGAATGGCAATTGTATTGCCACAGGGTAGATTTAACAATAGCAGCGACAAGTACATTCGTGAGTATATTGCGGAGCGTTGCAGAATACTCGCTGTTGTTGGTGTGCACGGAAACACATTTAAGCCTCACACAGGCACAAAGACAAGTGTTTTGTTTGTTCAAAAGTGGGATGACGAGCTTTGCCCCAAGAAAGAAGATTATCCTATTTTCTTTGCTACACAGCAGAAGAAGGGCAAAGATAACAGTGGTGACAAAATTTATGTAACCGATCCCGAAACAGGCAGATATGTTTTGGACGAACATGGTCATTTAATTGTCGAGCACGACCTATACAGGGTTTCTTATAAAAATGACAATGGCGAAATCGTAGAAATGGAAGACGGTATCGCTGAAGCATTTGCTGAATTTGCGAAGAAGGAAGGTTTAAGTTTTTTTCGATAAGCCCGTCTGTTGAACCTTTCAATGAAGCAAAATATAAAGCTTTAATGGACGGGCTTGAATTCAGCGAAATTGCTAAAAAGGATTTAGAAAGAACATTACGTATAGATTCTGAATTTTACAAAAAAGAAAATTTAATAATCGAACAGTTGCTTCAAAAAACCAAATACTTACCCTTAACAAAATTTGTAAGGGTTTCAGATGGCAATCACATGACAATCAGTGATAGATTTGCCTCTGATGGAATCCCGTATTATAGAGGACAAGATGTGAAATCTTTCTTTATTGAAGATAGCAATCCGGTATGCATAGATGATATGTCTTTTAATATGCCATATATGATTCGTTCCCATCTGCAAAAAGGAGATGTTCTGCTGTCTATTGTGGGTACTATTGGAAAATTGTCTTTGGTTAATTCTAATCAAAAAGCTACTTGTAGTTGTAAATTGGCGATTTTAAGACCTAAAAAGGAATCTATAGGAGAAACTATAGCAACATTTCTAACTTCAAAGTATGGTCAAAATCAAATAAAAAAATATACCCGTGGTGCGGTGCAAATGGGTTTAATTCTTGAAGATATGGATCAACTTCTTGTTCCAGACTTCAGCGAGAAATTCGTAACAAAAATATCAGAACTTTTTGTCAACATGAATTATATAAAATCCTCTTCGATAACAGCATACGAAGAAGCAAATTCTATGTTGTTAAATGCTCTTGCTTTTGAAATGCAAAAAGAGGGGGACAATATTGTTCATTCTGAAAAATCTTTGACGGAGAGTTTCAAGAGTAGTGGGAGATTAGATGCTGAGTATTATCATCCCAAATATGATGCTCTCTTTGCCATGTTAAGAAAATATTATACTATACCTCTCGGAGGACAACAGGGGCTTGTTTCTATAATGAAATCAATAGAACCCGGAAGCGAAGCGTATCTTGAAGAAGGCATACCATTTATTAGAGTAAGCGATGTTGATAAGTACGAAATATCAACGCCGCCTATAATGCTCTCCAAGGATATCGTTCCAAACATTGAAGATTTGTATCCTAAAAAAGATACTATTCTTCTCTCCAAAGATGGTAGCATAGGAATTGCGTACAAGCTTGAAAAAGATATGGAAGCCGTAACATCGAGTGCTTTACTGCATCTGACAGTTAAGGATTCAAATGTCGTTTTGCCGGATTATCTTACACTTGTACTCAATTCGCCGATTGTTCAGCTTCAAGCAGAAAGGGATTGTAATGGAGCAATTATTCAGCACTGGAAGCCTTCCGACATTGAGAAAGTATTAATACCCATCCTCGATATGTCCGTGCAGAGAGAAATAGCAAGTAAAGTGCAAGAATCGTTCCGCTTGAGAGAGGAATCCAAGCGCTTACTGGATCTTGCAGTAAAAACCATAGAAATGGCAATTGAGTCTGACGAAGAATCCGCACTTCTTTGGTTGGAATCGCAAATGTAAAGGATCTGTCTATGTCTGAAAATGTACAAAAATATGAGAATTGGCGTGCCATAACAGAATCAGATTATGTGACTATGTTCATAAAAACATGGTTTGCTTTTGTTGCGACTTTAAGAGAACTGTATCCTAAAGAAACCTTGGAAGAAGTAATCGGAAAAGGCGATAAAGTTTATCTCAATCCATACTTGGATGACTTTCAAAATAAATTCTATCACTACAATAAAATGGACATTGTGAAGGATAATATTTTGAAAGTCTACAAGTTGGGCAGACGTTTCACCTTGGAAAACCCTAAATACAATCGCTTTTTCTCGGAAGATTTTTACTCTGTCAATAAGGCATATTCATGGAAACAGGACACCGATGATTATGAGCTCAGCATTAAATACTCCGGCGATACAGAAATTTGTATCCACGCAAAATATTTGGATAAAGAGTTTTATGTCGACGGCGTACCGCTCATTATATCGGTTAAAGTTGATATCTCGGATTTGATATCAAGCGAGAATTTGTCCGACACCCAAATATCTAAGTTTGTCGATGACGAATCTGCTTTCATTGAATTTGTAACAAAAGGGATTATTGACCGAGCATCTTTAAGCTTCATTGGTCAAATAACAAACGGTGATTTTAATTCAAAATTTGACTCTAAAGTACTTACGCGTCTAAATTCAATAACTATTACTATCAACGCAAACCTTGTTCAAGAACTTGCATTGATGAAAGAGCCAAACGTTGTTAAAGAAGATGTGCTTTTTTCGCAGCTCCCGTGTGTTCATTTTATATACAAGGTGGAGGATGGTCAAATCGTCCCCGAAATAGATACATACAAGTGGTTCTTGAATTTTGTGTACTTCATGCGTAATGCATTGTTTCACGAAATAATTGACCCATTGGACTCTCTCTGGCAAGACCTTTTTAAGCACTCTTATTTGGCGTTAAAAGAGATATTGGATGGTAATATTAATTATTTCTTGGAAGAGGCAAAGATCAAGGGGCTTTTGCCCGATCTGATTTGGAATGAACTCTCAAGCAAGTCAACAATTTATATTCCGAATTTCAATGAAATAAATAACAATGGGGATTTGGAAATTAGCATATCTGATTATGTTGTTGATGATGGCTCTATTGATTTTAAGGCAAATGTAATTTTAGATTACTGGTATGATAAATATTCATTGAAAAGAATGCATGCAAAATGCAAAGCTTCATTTATAAGAAATACAAAAAAAATAAACAAATTCAAAATGGTGTTTGAAAAACTTACTGATGTTCCCAAAGGAGATTGAGATGAGTCAAAAAGGCGTAATTTATATTCTTACCAATCCGTCCTTCCCTCAGTACGTAAAGATCGGATACGCCGACAATGTGGAATTGCAGTTGTAACAACTGAATAACAGCGAGTGAATTCCTTTTGCTTTCCGTATTTACGCTACATATGAGGTTGAGGAACGATTGACCGACCTGAAGCTCCACGCGCTGATTGAACAGCTCAATCCGAATCTTCGCTCCATTGACGAGGTGGACGGCAAAAAGCGTGTTCGAGAGTTCTATGCGATATCGACGGAGCCGCCCCGTTCGAATCCCCACAAAACAAAAAGCACACCCTTGCGAGTGTGCTTTTTTTGTCTATAAACTACAAAAAAGATATTTTTGCTACTTTTGCGTATAACTTCGAACTCTCACAAAAATCACGGCGAAGCCGTGTATATCATCAATGCGGAGCATTGTATATCACCAACACGTAGTGTTGTATATCATCATTGCGAAAGCTTTTTACTCACACCTAAAGGTGTGATGAGATACAAAGGCGGCACACCGCCTTTGATGATATACACGCTAACGCATGATGATATACCATTGCTTTCGCAATGGATAAAAAAACCGACAAGTCGAAACTTGTCGGTTTTTTTGGCGCAGGAAGAGGGATTCGCCCTGCTCTGCGGAGCAGGCGGGGGCGGCACTGACAGTCCCCCGGGCTGTCATTCACTTCCGCCCCGTTCGAATCCCCACAAAACAAAAAGCACACCCTTGCGAGTGTGCTTTTTCTGGCGCAGGAAGAGGGATTCGAACCCCCGTGGGTTGCCCCAAACGGTTTTCAAGACCGCCTCGTTATGACCACTTCGATATTCCTGCATATAGGTCGTATCTCAACGACCTACTAATTCTATCACAACGCTTTTGATATGTCAATAAGAAATGCTATTTTTATTTAAAAAAATTTGAATTTGGTATTGCATTTTGATTTTGTTTGTGTTATTATATCATTTGTGAGCAGTACGGAGAGATGGCTGAGCTGGTCTAAGGCGCACGACTGGAAATCGTGTGTTGGCTAATACCCAACCGAGAGTTCGAATCTCTCTCTCTCCGCCAAAAAAGAACGAAGCAAATGCTTCGTTCTTTTTTTATCCAAGCCGCAGGCTTGGCATATCATCGCCGCACGAAGTGCGGTGCATATCATCAGCCCCTGCGGGGCTGTATCTCATCACGCGCCAGCGTGCATCTACCTGCGGCTTGATGAGATACAACGGCAAGCCGTTGGTGATATACAATGCTACGCATTGATGATATACACGCCTTCGGCGTGATTGAGACGCGAGAATGCGAAAGGCTCTTGAATTGCTTTGTCAAAACATAAAAGCTCCTTCCAACACGCTTTTCCAAATTCGCAAAAGTTCAAGCAGTGTATACGCCAATATCCGACAAAAGTTCCTTTTTTGTTTATCCAAGCCGCAGGCTTGGCATATCATTGAATGTATAACTCGCCTGTGGCGAGATATACATTCGTATCATCAGCCCCTTCGGGGCTGTATCTCATCACGCACCAGCGTGCATCTACCTGCGGCTTGATGATATACAACACTTCGTATTGGTGCCGTAGCGCATAGAAAGAGCCGGTCTGACTACCTGCTCTTTTTAATTTGATCCTATTTACAAGGAATAACAGACGTAGTCCGGCATGCAAAGACACAAACTGTAATTTTCGGTTGCGTTTTTGTAAGTTTTATGCTATTATTGTTTTGGTATGGTAAAACTTATTTACGGGAGCCGAAAATGATAAACAAGTACAAGAACATTTCGATAATATACGGAGCGAGCGGAAAGGAATGTGCGCTGAAGATGGACGCAGAGCTAAAGCGTCTGCATCTTGACGAGTTCTACCCCATCCGCTCGTACATACTCGCAAACGAGATACTCTCCTCCACCTCGATACTTGACACGGTAAAAAATATTATTGCCTCCTCGTCAGCCTGTATCGTTATACTTACCTTTGACGATATGGACGGCACGAGAGTCCGTCAAAACGTGCTCGTCGAGATAGGTATGGCGCTGATGCTGCTCAAAAAGGAAAACTGCTTTTTCATTAGCGAAAAGCGTTCCCTGCCCGACGACTTCCCCTCTGATCTTCAAGGTGTGGTAAACCCCAACTACTTTGACAAAAACGATCTCGATACGATAGTCAGAAAGACCGCGGACGAGCTCGTTCGTCATCTGAACATCAAAAATTACCGCGATATACTCAAGGACAACAACTACATCTACGACTACAAGCGAGTGCTTGACGACATTCCGATACACGTGTTTGAGGAGAAGGCGGACGTGCAGCTCGAGCACATTCTCGACGAGTGGGAAAAGAATATCAGCTCCTTTGAGTTCGTTGTTGAGCGTATAATGTATCTCGTTGAGAGATTGAAGTTTTTCCCCGACTTTAACTGCAACGACAGATTTTTCGCTTTTCTGTCGAGCATTGAGGATATGATACGTCCGACGGAACGCGATTTTGAATTTTACGACAGGGCGTACCTGATAAACACCTGCAACTTCGTAACCAACATCATCCGATACTCTACGATAAAGCTCAACAAGCAGGTGCTCGAGTGTCTGGCTCATCCAAGCGAGCATCGCGAGGAACTTAAGCGTCACCAGATCGAATTCAAAGAAATAGCAGACGAGCTGCGTGACTTTATAGATGATTTCGAGGGCGGAGTTTACGACTATAACTGGCTTCTCAAAATAATGGCGTACGAATACGTTGCACTCGCGTATATGAAATATCTCGCGTGTATCGACCGCTTTGATGAAAGCATCCTTCCCCTCATGGACTACATCATAGAAAGCTATGAAAAGGTCATAACGACGGGAAAGCGAAACGATCCTTATTCAAAGATCCTTTGGCTCGGATATGCGCAGTACGACCTGACAAGAGCCTACGAAAATCTCTACCGCGTATTTGGCGACGACAAGTACCTTCTCAAAATGGAGGAATACTCGCAGGCGTCGATCGTTACCAGATACAAGTGGTTCTGCGAAAATCCCTTTAAAGGAGTATTTTCAAACGCACTCTCCTACGAATACTTCCTCGTTTACAAATACGAGTACGAGCTTAGATACAAATACCCTAACTACTCAAAATATTCAACCGACGAGGAAATACTCGGAGGCCTTGACAAGCTAAAGGGAGAGCTCAACCGCTACTGTGAAGCGACGGGACTCGGCAGACTATACGATATGCGAGACGGAATCGACAAACTGATGACCAACGTCAAAGAAAAAGGCAGGTAAAATATGCATAAAATAATAGTTTTTGATCTCGACGGCACCCTCGCCCCCGTAGGTCTGGGCACTATACCCGAAAACGTAAAAAAGCTGAAAGAGCTTGAAAATATAGGCTACACGATAGCTATCTGCTCGGGCAAGCCGTCGTATTATCTGTGCGGTTTTATGCGTCAGTTGGAGCTTGACTCTCCTATCCTCATCGGAGAAAACGGTGCGACTATACAGTTTGGCACCGCACTCCCGCCGCAAAAATATCTGGTACACCCTCACTCCGCAGAAGCAAAAAAGCAGATAAAAGATATGAAAGAACGTATTGATTCTCTTCTTGGAGAGCAGATCTGGTATCAACCAAATCAGGTAGGACTGACTCCTTTCCCAAACTGCGAAGAGCACTTTGACGTCATCTCAAAATTGATCGAGGATAACACAGAGCAGCTCGGAGAGCTACTCATATACAGACACTGTGACAGCTTTGATTTCTCTCCGAAGAACATAAGCAAGTACACGGGACTTGAACTGCTATCAAAGCAGCTCGGAATAAACGCCTCCGATTTTATTGCCGTCGGAGACGGTGTAAACGACGTGCCGATGTTCGATTTTTCCGACGTTTCCATCGTTATCGGTGACAAGCTAAAGTACGAAGCCGACCTCAGATTTGCAACGATCGACGAAGCTCTCGATCACCTTTTGACCTCTCGTATATAACAGAAAAAAATAAAAAGCACCTCGTCACCGACAAAGTCAAAGTCGGATACGGGGTGCTTTTTTTCGCATTGGAAAATATCAAAGAACATAGACGCTTTTTTCTTCCAAAAATGAAAACCGCCCCTTTGTGCAACCTACGCGTTCGCTCGCGAAAACTTCGGTTTTCCGCTTTGCTATGCGATATTTTAGCATTAGATAATAATCTAAATTCCATATTGCACGAATATAATAAAATGGCTTCTTAGATGTTTATCTAAGAAGCCATTTGTCGTTTATTCCTGTTATAAGGGGCATCGTTATCCTCACTCCGAGGTTGATATTGAACATACTTTTGAGGACGTATTTGATGTTTCTTTGCTTTGAGGGAGGTAATTCCTTTATTGCCTTTCTCATCGCATATATATGCTTTATTGAATTGCGCTTTATATCCGAGAGCGTCTTTGCCCCTCCAGCACTTAACACGGCGTACATAGTGTCGATAAATTCCTTTTTTTGTGAAGGCTCAAGAGACTCGATCCACGCGTTTCGGTTTTTATCTTTCCTTTGAGTTTTAGTCGTTCTTTGCGCCACACACACTATTTTAGGGCCGTTGAGCTTCCACGAAAAGATATCGTGACTCATTATTGTATGAGATGTGCTCTTTACTATTTTGGAGTCTTCCCATTGTTCAAAGAACGCACCAACTACAGAAAACTGCGGTATATAGGTAGTTATTTTGTTTTTTATATCAAGGAAACCTTCTCCATTAAAAAAATCCTTGTTAAATCCCGGGCCGTCATTATTAAAAACCCGTATTATCCGCCCTCTTATATCCTCGCTCACGCTCGCACTTGACCAGACGGCGAGATTTCCGCCCTTTGAGTGTCCGCATACGAACATCCGTCTGCCGCTTGATTTTTGAGCAATTCCGGTAAGATACCTCACCGATTGCCTTTGTGCGTAGGTACTGTCAAGAAAGCTCATATTGAAGTCTTCCTTCCATCCGACGAGCGTATCGTCCGTGCCGCTGTAGCTCACGCACAGCTCCCCGCTCGGAAGAATGAAGGTCACGGCACAAAACTGCGATTCTTCGTTTTCTTCTATGATATTTTCGTAGGCGCAGATCCTCACGTCCTTGAATCTCGCAGTCTTTGAAGCAACGAGCGCCAGCGGATTTATCTCCTCGGGCGTTATCGCCCCGAGGTATCTTCTCTCGGCAGGCAGACATCGGAGCTTTGTTATCGCGTCGTGCAGGGTAATTCCGTTATCCGTATAATCCTCCGATACTATTCCCGAAAAGTCTATAAAAGCAAAAAGTGAAAAGATAAGATTGTCAACGTCGCAAAACGGCACTTTGGTAAATTCGAGATCCCCTCTCCATACCATATAATCGAACAGATCGTTTCTTTTCATATTACTCCTTCCAATTGCCCGCCTTGAGCAATTTTACTCTTTCTTTATAATCGGGCATTACTCTCTTGATATGAGAGTAAAACCTGCCTGAATGATTGTGCTCAAGAATGTGACAGAGCTCGTGTACTACGACGTACTCTACCGCCCGCTCGGGATAAAGCGAAAGAAAACAGGAAAAATTCAAACTGTTTTTACCGCTGCATGAACCAAAGCGCCCTTTTGCGGTGTTTATTCTCACGGCAGTTGGAGTCACCCGCAAAACAGGGGCGTAGTGCGCTATCATATCATCAACCATCGCCCTCGTTTTCTTTTTCAGCTCCGCAATTCCCTTTTTATCGTACGAATCGAGATCAAAGCGCGCAGGTCGATCCTCGTACGCCGCGAGATGCTTTTTTATCCATTCCGATTTTGAACAGAGAAATTCTCTCACCGTGCTCTCGCTCATATTTTTCGGTGCTCGCACCTCGAGTTTACCGCTTCTCGTTATTTTTGCGGACAACGTTCTTCTATCGGAGTAGATCAGCGTATAATCAAAGTCAATTTCCCTCATCGCTCATCTCCCTCTCTATTTCCGCATACGGTATCTCGTAAACGCGGTAGCGCCGGCTGACGGGATGCTTTTCGTCGTACTTTGCAAATACGACGCTGCCCTCGGAATATAAAATGCCGACGCTCATCCTCACACCGTTGCAGACGTTGTATTTTTCTCTCAAAAAGCGTGCAATACGAGGCAGTCTCGCATCCTCCACTCTGAGTGACTTTGGTATAACGCAACTGTTATCGTACGCTATTCTGTCAAAAAGCAGCATATCGCGAAGAATACCCCCGTCGACTCCCTCAAGCGCAGAACAAGCTCCGTAAATACGCTCAAACAAGGAGAAAAGCGACGCGGATGTCTCGCTGCATACCCGCTCTCCCAAAAATACGGCAAGCGAAAAAGGATCAAGGCGGCTTGCCTTGAGTAGATATTCTACCGTACGGTTGAATCTCGCACTGTAGAATATTGCATCGTTTGCCCTCTCCGCACTTTTGATGACTTCAAAGTCCTCCGCTGACAGCCACGGGGTGCTTTTAACGGTATACGGCGGCAATTTCTCGTATTCGCACGGATAAAGCTCGGGCGTCTCTCTCATAGACGAGCCGTAGAGCAGTTTCAAAAAACCAAGCTGCAGCTTGTGCGAGCCGAGCCGATACAGCTCGTTGTAGGTGCATCGGAAGCTGTCGATATCTTCATACGGCAATCCCGCAATAAGATCGGCGTGTATATGAATATTGTTCTGAGAGGACAGCTCTTTTATTACAAGCGCAAGCCTCTCGGTATTCGTGCGTCGGTTTATGGCGCGCAAAGTGTTTTTGTTAAAGGATTGTACGCCTATCTCAAACTGAAAGAGCCCCACGGGCACTTTTTTCAAAAGTGCCAAAGTCCTCTCGGTTATAAGCTCACCCGCTATCTCAAAATGGAAAGTAACGAACGGCGGTATCACGCCCCGCTCGCGTTCTTCCAGGATAAATGAAAAGATCTCGTACGCCCTCTCCTCGTCGGCGTTAAACGTACGGTCGATGAATTTTACCGTCTTGCAGGATGCGCGCGCAAGCGTAAGGATATCTTTTTTCGCTCTGTTGATATCAAAAAAGCGCATCTTCTGCACTCCCGACAGGCAATACGCACATTTGAACGGACACCCTCTGCTCGTCTCAATATACGCTATTCTTCCCTTTAAAGCGTCAAGATATTTACTTGAATATGGGCATGGCGGATCGGTCAACTCAACACAAGGCTCACCGACTATGATCTCACTGCCCATTCGTCCGCTTATCGCCTTGTTTTCAAACGGGGAGATCCCCTTTTGGCAAGAGCTGACAAGAGAAACTATCGGCACCTCTCCCTCTCCGGATATGACGTAGTCGATATACGGATAGTCTTTCAAAACTGACTCCGCACGGTAAGCGACCTCGGGGCCTCCAAGCACGATAGTCACGCCCTCGTCGTATTCCTTTAGTCGTTTTGAGAGAGACAGAACAAGGGTGATGTTCCATATATAAGAGGAAAAGCAATATATGTCCGCATTCAACTCAACAAGTGAGGAAAACAACTTATCCTCGCTTTCGTTTATACTTCCCTCGTGCACAAGGCACTCGTATCCCGCCTCCTCAAGAGAAGCGGAGAGATACCAAGCGGCAAGCGAGGAGTGGACGTATTTTGAATTTATCTGACATATCGCAACGACCATAGACGACCTCTCGTTTTTCTTTCTTACTTAATTATAAATGAATCGAGTATACTTGTCAATAAAAGCACCAAACATATCATTGTACGGCGTCAAAGATTTATTATGCATTACCGCTTGACAAGCGGTTTGCGCGGTGTTATAATCTACACGTCGAAGAGTAAGGACAAATGCGTGAAGTGTCACTCGGACGGGGAGTTGCCGAGCGAACGAAAAGATTTCTTGCGGTATTTGTCCTGCATCCCGCTTCATTAGGACAAGTTAAGTGCCGCTATACGCGGTCTCTTCCTCTTTTTCCGAATGAACTACGGGAAAGGAGGTTTTTTTATGAAAAAAATTAGATCTGTCAAAAGCACGGCATTGATAACGGTGCGCAAAATGACCGGTGCCGCGATGTTGTGCGCTATGAGCATCGTCATCGGTATGTTTTGCAAAAGTTACCTGAACTTTGGTATGGGACTTTTCAGGATCACCTTTGAAAACATCCCCATCATCGTATCGGGTATAATGTTCGGACCGCTTGTCGGAGCACTCGTCGGAGCAAGCTCGGATCTTATCAGCTACCTGCTCTCTCCCCAGATCTACCCGCCAAACCTTATCGTCACTCTCGGTGCTACCTGCATCGGCATCGTGTCGGGCGTGCTCTCACGTTACGTCTTTAAAAAGCGAACCGTTGCCGAGCTGATACTAACGGTGTTCATATCTCACGTTATAGGCTCTATGATCATCAAGACCGTCGGACTTTACTCATACTACGGATATCTCGTTATCTGGCGAGTGCCGCTATACGTCTTTATATCCGCACTTGAAACGGCAGTAATTTGCCTTCTTTATAAAAATCCTTCGTTTAAAAAGCTTTTCAACTCTGACAATTCTTAGGAGGTAGCCTTGAACTACGAACAAGCCTTATCATATATACATTCGGTCAATTGGTGTTTTTGCAAGCCGGGACTTGAAAGAATAACGGAGCTGACCTCAAAGCTCGGAGATCCTCAAAACGACCTGAAATTCATTCACGTCGCGGGCACTAACGGAAAAGGATCTTTTTGCTCTATGCTCGCCTCCGTGCTTGAGCATGCAGGCTACAAAACCGGCCTTTACACTTCCCCCTATATCACTACGTTTTGCGAGAGAATGTGCACAGCCCTCAAGCCTATCCCCGAGTCCACCCTTGCTGATATCACCTCGCACGTGCGCCCCATAGCCGACGCTATGACGGACAAGCCGACCGAGTTTGAGCTCATCACTGCAGTGGCGCTGGAGTATTTCAAAAGAGAAAAATGCGACGTCGTCATCCTCGAGGCTGGCATGGGAGGAAGACTCGACTCCACAAACGTTATAAACACCCCCGTGCTTTCCGTAATAACGGGAATTGCCCTTGACCATACCGCTTACCTTGGCGACACGATAGAACAGATCGCAAAGGAAAAAGCGGGAATAATCAAAAACGGAGTCCCCGTCCTTTACGGCGGAAAAGACGAAGAAGCGTACGAGGTCATAAAAGCTACGGCAAAAGAAAAAGGCTGTTCGCTCTTCCGCACCAAGCACGACGGCATAAATATAAAGAACGCAGACCTGAACGGTACTCGGTTTGATTACGAGGGGTACGACGATATTGATATCGCCCTGCTCGGTATGTACCAACCCGAGAACGCCGCCTCCGTCATCAGCGCAGTTGATATTCTGCGAGACGGCGGATACGAAATAAGCGACGCGGCGTTGCGAGACGGACTTGCCGACGCTCGCTGGCACGCGAGATTTGAGCTTCTTTCAAACGATCCCGTGACCATCTACGACGGTGCTCACAACCCGCAGGGTATCGAAATGTTCATAAAGAGCGTCCGACACTACTTTAAAGACAAAAAAGCGGTACTCGTCAGTACCGTTATGCAGGATAAAGAATACCGCTCTATGATAAAGGACATCTCCGAGGTGTGCGAGTACGCGTATCTGTTCAAGATAAACTACAGAGCACTTGACGGCAACGCCCACGCCAAAGAATATCGCGAGTGCGGAGTTGACGCAACGGCAACCGAGAGCGTACGCGAGGCGTTAGAGCTCGGAATAAAAAAAGCAAGGGAAAAAGGACTCCCCCTCGTATGCGCAGGATCGCTTTATATGTACGCTGACCTTGTAAAAGAGCTAAAAGACCTTCTCTGAAAATAAAAAAGTGATATAAAGAGCATCTTGGCTCGTTATATCACTTTTATTTTTATCTTATCAGCTCTATGCGCTTGTGCATATTTTCAATTTCAACGACCGAGCCTCCCTCTGCTTGCTCTCCGTCGAGAGTCCAGAAGAGTCGTTCGCTTGAATGAAACTTGACCTTTGAGCTTTTAAAGCAGGTGAGCATATGGCTTTTGAGATTTGCCGTTATTACCGCGCCTATCAGCTCGTTGAGCTCGTTTGCATTTTTGGGGTTTTTGGCGAGTATTATTTCAAATTTACCGTCAGCAGTATCTACAAGCCCCTCGTCAAGCTTAAATAGTCCCGCAATGGAGGTCGAATTTGCAACCGCACCGAATACGTACTCACCCTCAACGCTTTTGTTTGGCATTTCTATCTTCAGCTTATACGGCTTGATGTTGCCAAGGCTCTTGACGCCTTGAAGAACGTAAGCAAAATGACCAAAAACGTTTTTCATCTCCTGAGGCGTCGAGTAAGACGAATCCGTAAAAGCACCAAATGACGCGATATACGAGAAATTGCGATTTGAACAAAACATTCCGATATCAAACGGCTTTGGAGTGCCCGTCAGTATAGTATTGCAAGCGGCAACGGGATTTGTCGGCAGCTTCATGCTTTGAGCAAAGTCGTTAGTGCTTCCGCAAGGAATATATCCTATCGGTATCTTCTGACCCGATCTTACAAGACCGCTTATGACCTCGTTGAGAGTACCGTCTCCTCCCGCGCAAACGATAAGATCGCAATTCTCGCGGGTAAGCCGCGAAGCCGTCTCCATAGCATCCCCTCTTGAACGGGTAACTACCACCTCGACCTTGTGATCCTTGTCGCACAGCTTTTGAAGTATCTCGAGCATCGAGCCCTTTATCTTCATAGTGCCCGCAACGGGATTTACTATCATGACCGTCCTTTTCATAACTTCCTCCGAAAACACACATACCTATCACTTACATTATAAACGCTGTTTTCTTCAAAATCAATAACGGATATGAATTCTATAAAGATATTTTACGATATTTACGGAGAAAACGGCACTCGGGCAGTCGCCACCACCTCTTTTGCCGATTCCGTATTGTCCGGAGTATCGTCAAAGAATATATGAGCACCGAACGCCCGCAAAAACTCCTTCTTGTCCATTCCGCCAAGGAAAAACGCCTCGTCTATCCTAACGTCCCACGCCCTGAGTGTACGTATGACTCTCTCGTGCGCAGGAGCGTTTCTCGCCGTCACCAGAGCCGTACGGATAGGTCTTTGAACTCCCTCAAATTCATTTTGCAAAAATGACAGAGTTTTAAGAAGCGGCGCAAACGGCCCCTCGGGCAGGGGAGTCTCTGCGTTTATCACCTCGTTTTGCAAAAACTCTCCCTCCCCCTTTTCTCTCCATATAATATCGGAATCACCCGAAAAGAGCACCGCGTCTCCGTCAAACGCTATCTTGAGCGTGTCGTTTATCTCCTCCGCATCGTACCCTCCGCATTCGGTACATACTATACCTGCCGCCACCTTTGATTTTATCGCATTTCTCACGTCCTCCTCGTCAGCAGACAAGAAAAGGTCGGTGCAAAACGCTTTGAGATATGGCGAGAGGGGCGCACCGCTCGTAAGCACGGCACGAGTAATATCAAGCCCGTAGTGCTTTACCGAATTGAATATCCTCAGACTCGTGTCCGCACTGTTTCTTGACATTATCACGACCTCAACTCTTCTTCTCGAGGGATCGTCGTTGAGCCTGAGCAGCGCCTTTATCAAACCAAACGCACTTCCCGTCGCAAGAGGCTCGTTTTCGTGCGCTCTCATATAAGCACAATATTTTTCAAGCCCCTCCTTTTCAAATATTCCGTTTTCCTCGCTCATATCAAAAAGTGCTCTTGAAGACACCCCTACTACCAAAACCTTATCGAGCTTTACCATATCTTTTCTCCTTATTTCTTTTCTTAATTATACGCTATCATCTGTCCAATAAAACTCCCCCGTACTTCAAATATCACAACTTTTTTTAAAACGAATAAAATAAACCAGCGGCGTGCCGATATGTGATCGTCACGCCGTCTCGCTTATACGGGATAAAACATCTCCATGATCTCTGTTCTGTAGCTTGGGTAAATTGCAATGAGCATTTCCATATAGCTGTCGTATCTTGCCGACTTGCTATCCTTGTCAAGCTCACTTGAAAGGTCAAACTCCGCGTTTGAGCCGCCTGCACCGATCAGCTTCAATCGCTCGTTTATCGCGTCTTTATATTCGTTTATCAAATCGATATTAGCATCGTTCTCTCTTTTTGCAGAGTCCGAATAGAGCGAATAAGCCTCAAGCATCCTCTCGGTTTCCTCCGACAATTGACTCGCCTTTTTGTCTATCTGCTCGGAATACGCCTCTCGCGCTACGTCTTCAGCTGAATTTCTGTACGCCAGCATCTGCTTGTGTGCGTTTGCCGCAGCAAGAGAATCAATATTCCCCGAGTTTCCGGATGCGCCCTCTGCTATACTGCCACCCGCCATCTTCTCTCCGAGTGCCGTGTATTCGCGCACGATGTCCTCGTACAGCTTTGAATCCTTGTAACTACCCTGCGACAACTCTACGAGAAAACTATCGTACTTGTCGCTGAGCTCGTTTATGTATGAGAGAATGTCCTCGCTTGCCTTCGTCTGCTTGTTTTCCGTGCTCTCAAGCAGATCCTTGTACTTTTGATAGACACCGTCAACGCTGAAAAGTCCCTCCGCACTTCCGTTTCCGTTATCCGTCTCTTTATTCTCGACCTTATCCTCCGTCTTTACGACGTTCTCTTTTTTCTTCTCGACCTGAGCTACGGGATAAGTCAGTGACGAGTATTTGTGAAGCTTCTCAAGCTCCTGCGTCGGATCCTCTCCGTTCTTTATCTTTTTTCGCTTTTCGTTGTGCAACGCGGCTATCTGTGCTATACGGGAACTCATACCTCAGCCTCCTCCGCGTTATCCGAGGACTCTTGTCGCTCGCCGAGCAGCTCCTTCATCTCTTTTACCGCGTACTCGATCATATACGCTATCGCCTTCTCGGAAAAAACGAACTTAAACGGAGTAGGCATAAGCTCGTAAAGCTTCGTTGCCACCGCCGAAAACTTCAGCTTGCCCGTCTTTGAGCCGTAAGTCTGCTCTGCCGTACTGACAAGACAAAGCAAAAGCTGCTTTGCCTGCTTTTTTAGTCCGCTTCGATAAAGCAAAAATACCGCAACTGCCAAAAAAACGACTATCACCGCATAAATTATCATACTGTTCATTTTCATCATCCTTTACGTTTAATATTTTTAAAAAGACGAGCCTCCGCCCATCCCGTCAATGCGCTTGTGCGCCTGCTTTACGCTTTCTTCAACTCGCGTTATCCTCTCCGCGTGAGAAGACATCGTCATATTAGTGTTTCTCTGCTCAAGGAGTATATCGTCCGTCCTGCGCTTTATGTATTCGATATCAGAGCGTTCTCTGCCCGACTCTGCACCGTCTTTTTTGATCGATCTTTTGTACGAGGCAAACCCAAATACCGCGCCCGCCAAAGTACATAAAAGACCGATTACTACCTCATCCATTTGCGCCCTCCGCGATCTTTGCCAATCTGTACAAAGCACAAACGATACCCTCCATGTCAAGCTCACTCAGCTTTTGCGTGTCGATCATCCCTTTTTTGAAAAGATACGCGAGCGCCGTATCAAGCTCCCCCTCCGTTTTCGGAGCAGAAATAAGAAGCGTCCACCCGCATACTATGTAGTTTTTCTTCATCGACGGATATTTTTCTTTGTTGAGTGAAAGCACGTCGTCCGCCTTTACGTTGTATTTCTTGCAGATAGCGGACAGCGTGTCTCCCTTTACCACCTTGTGCGTGATCATATTCGTCATACCCCCATCATCCTCATTTTTTTCCTGTTCCAGATATTTTGCGCTGATATCGAGCTTTTTCACCTTCTCGTACGTTCTTACGCGTCTGGAAAGCTTTGCCTCGGTCAACGAAAGTACCGCGCAATGCAAAGCGTCGAGATCCCCTTTTCCCTTCAGCGCAATACCTACCGCGTTTTTCCAGAGGGAAGAATACCGCCCGTATTGATTTGCTCCATCGGCAAAATATATCAGCGCACCGCAGTTTCGCAGTCCGTACCCCACTCCTCTTTTTACGTCCTTGCATATATCCTCGATAGCGCACTCGTCCTGTATCTGCTTGCAGCCGGGCAGACTTATAAAGGAAGCTATCCGCGATGCCTCGTCGGTATTTACGCATCTGCTTGACCAGTCAGCGTCACCGTCAAGCTCAATGCATATATCAGAAATGAGCGTCTTTGCCATCTGCTCCTCTTCCTTTATCATCTTCTCAAGCAGCGTCCTTGCACGCTCTCCGTGCCATTGGAGCTTTCCGATAGACAACGCCCCGTTATCGTCACGGTTGACGGAAGCATACCCGCCCTCGTTTTCAAAGATTATACCCGATGCCGCAATAGCTATATCTTCTATTCCTATCATTACGTCCTCCTTACAGACCAAGCGCCCTGCGCAAATAAGCTATGTCCTCTTCAGAGCGCGTCAGTGCCGCCCTTCCGTTTACGTAGAGTCCATCCGCCACTACGCTCACGCTTCCCCCGGGACCTCCGCCCTCAGTGTCGGTGCACAGAATTATACCGCCGTCGCCGCAAAGCTCAAGCGTGTTATTTTCCGCACAGTTGAGATAAATAAACCCACTGCGCCCGTCGTCGCTGCCCATATCCACTCTCCCTTGAAAATTCGCATTGTCTGCGTACAGGGATGTAGTACTGATGGGTGAATCAAACTGCACGCACCCATCCGAATTTATGTTCAGCACCGAAGTGTCAAAGCTGATATCCGAGCCCTCAAAGCTTATCTTGTCTGCGTTCAGCTTGATGCTTGAGCCCTCCTCGTTTATCGCGCCAATGATGCTCGCCGCATCTATCACGTCCTTGCCGTTTAGCTTAACTACGATAAGAGATATCCTCGAGCCTTGCTCGTCAACGCTTTGTTCTATTTTATTGATATGTTCAGCGACACCGTCTACCGTAGACGAGAGTCGGCTGACCTTTTTTACCGTCGTCTCGCGGTCCTGTTTTACCGACGGCATATTTTCATACGAAAGATTTTGCAAAATATCCTCGTACGACCTTCTCTGCTTTATCTGCTCGTCTGCATTGTCCTCTATCAGAGCCTTCAGACGTAGCAGCTCCCTTTCCATTTCTTCAAAGCTCACCGCTTACACCTCCGTTTTATACTCTATGCATATCTCTCCGATGCTTACTTCGCCCTTACACTCAAACGACAGAGAAACGTAATCACAGCATCTTTTATACAGATTACATTCAAACGAGCTCCTCGACGGCCCCTTTCTCGAACCGACAAGAGATCTTTTTCCATCGTCTCCGGTAAGGTAAACAAACGCCTGCGCACCGTCGCCCAGGATCATTTGCGCGCTGACTTTCGACAATAGCTTTTCCCCCATACTTCCAAGATCTCTGCTATCAGTCGAAACGCTCATATCGAGATACTCACCGCCGTCAAACTCGTATATACCGCCGTCGATTATATAGTACGCTCCGTTTTTGTCAGAGCACATTGCATCCACGTCCCCCGTAACTCTGCTCGACCAGCAAGCATTTTCCCCGTCGTAAACGAACGTCTCCTCGCTTCCCTTTACCCCAACGAACAGCTTTTTGCCAAACGAGCACAAGCGCACGTCCTCGCAAACACCAAGCCCCAACTCCTCGCCAAAGGACCGAGGATATCCTCCGCCCCAGACAAAGAGCCCCTCGCCGCCGCAAAAGATCAGCTTGCCGTCAAATTCACAAACCGACGACGAAGACAAACAACCAAAAGGGCCTATCTCAACTATCCTGAACGGATTTTGATCATTGTATATCTGCATCATGTAGTCCTTTTTAAAGACTATCACGTGCCCGTCGTAAACCGTCAAAGCAGTAACGTCACCGTTAGCCTTCGTATTTGATTGAGTGTTAGTCATCCAGGCGTTAGACGCGAGCATCTCCTCGGCACTGTCAAAGGTATACTCTCCGGCAGAATTAAAGCAGGAAGCAAACAGCTTCCCTCCGTCAGCGGTAAAAAGCCTTGACATAAAAACGGTAGCGGTAAGAGCAAACGGTACGTTCTCTCTTTTTTCAAATACGTACGGCTGCTCTCCACCGTCTATACGCGTCTCGTAAAAATACGGCAGTACTATCAGCTTTTTTGCGTAGCTGCCGCCGATAGGGTCGGTAGGAGTCAAAAACTCGTTGAATCTTACCAAAGTATACGAAAGCTCCGCATCTGCCTGCTCCGCTACTCGTGAACTTTGCAAAATACTGCAAGCCTTGGTATCCACCGTATCTAACGTCAGACCACCGTCGAGATGGCGCAATATATACGCCACCTCGTCGGCACACAATACGTCAAGTATCTTTCCAACAAATCCGTCGAGAATTAGTCTTCCGCCCCTCGCACTTTTTAGTAACGGATAGTGAGCGGTGTCAACGTTTCGCGCTACTTTCACTCCTCCCGTGTTGATCTCAGAGCGAAGCTCAAGAGCACCAAGCGTCCTTTTTTTATACTCGTACTTTTTTCTTCCCGTAGGCGAATATTCGTAAAAGCTCCCCCGAGCACCTCGCATTATCCGTTCACCTCCAGCCAGATCCTGAAATTTGACAAAAGGTTATTATATTGCGCCGTCCACTCTGCACACAGCTCAGTCGCCTCGGTTATTCTGTATATCTCGCTTTTCAGCTTTGCTTCACACAAACCCACGTATTCGTTTGGAAGATACAGAAACCTTCCGTCCCCCTCCACGTACGGAGTCGGCTTTGCTCTGAACGAAAGCTCGATGCTGTCGACCTTGCCGCCATCCCCGAGAAGCACTATGTCTGCCGAATCGTTAAAACGGTAAAGATTAAAGGGCGCAACGCACAAGCGCTCGGGATATTCAGATCCCACGCGCTCGTATTCTTTCCCATTTGCATATACCTTTTTGACGCACTCTCTGCTTACCTCTCGGCAATCAGCTTTTTCCCTCGGAAGAGAAAAAACTCCGTTTTCCTTTTTAACGGTAACGCATCTCACGTCACTTATAAAAGTAGAATACACGAACTCCATAAACGAGTTGAGAAGCAAATAAACGTAGCTTCTGCTCGGCACCTCACCAACGGCTATCGAATCAAGCACCGTTCCGACCAGCTCGTCTGCACTCGTTGTGCTTTGGTATTTCAAAATTTACACCCCCGAATCACCTTGGCTCTCGCACGAGATCTCCATATTTTCTTGTACGCCCTCTCGGAAAGCTCAGAGAAGGCACGGCGTCCCTCATCGTCGGAGGTGTATACCCATTTTATATAAGCACAAACGGCAGCATCGTAATTATCGTTCAAGCTGCTCGTATCCGACGTATCACTTATACGCACTCCGCTCTCGTCACTCGTAACGTATTCGGTATCATACCTTGTTAAAAGTATATCCGCCGCCTCGTTGAAGCACCGGCAGAAGACCGCCTCGGGAATACCGCAAACCAAATACATTTCGTTGTAAACACTTGCAATATTCATATATACCTCCCATTCTTTACCTCACGGCGTAATAGCCGTGAGGTAAAAAGTCATATAGCTCCGCTCCGTCAGCACGCGCAGTTTTCAAACTTAACGCATCCGCCGGGATTAGTACAGATGAGATTGCCGTAAGAAGCGAGCAACGCTCTGTACATAGACGTGTCAGTCATCGGAATGAATATTCCGCCGTCCTTTGACATGAAGTTCCAGGGAGTGGTCTGGAGTGAGAAAGCACTCGTATCAACGCCCCACGCCTCGTTTGTGGGAATGAATCTCTCGTTTATCACGATGACCTCCTGATTGCCTACGAGCACCTTGTATCCAACCGCACCTCCTACGAACTTATGCTTGTCGGTGATCACGATATTGTTTGCTCTCATATAGTCCTGATAAGCTCTGAAAGCGTTATCACCCATCATAACAAGGTCGATCTCCGCACCCTTGTAGTCCTTTGACTTTTTAACACCCGAGAAGATATGCATATCGTTTACTTCACCTCCGCAGTCGTAAACGATCGGCTTCATCCACGCATTCTTGCTCTTTGAAACTCCGTAGAGCGTGTCTATATCATCGTTGAAAATTGCGCCGATACCGCAAAGCTCTCTGTTGTAGCTGTTCTGTACCGTGAGAATACCGTAGTAGGTCACGTCGTCCTCTCCGTAAACGCAATACGCACCCCAATCGATCTGAGTAGAGTCAACGTAAACCTTCTTTGCCTCTCTGTCAACGTAAGTTATACGCACCGCCTTGTTGCAGTTCTTGAGCTCATACTTGCCCATCGTCTCTGCTCCGTCGAGAGTATGAACGTCAACGACGAGCCCCTCGATGAGCTTGCTCGTATCCGCTACCATAAAGAAGTGACCGAGCTCGTCTACGTTAGACTGTCCCGTTACCTCTGTGAGCTTGCCCGTTCCATCACCGAAAAGCGCACGGCCAACGTTCCATTTAGCGGAAGCGTAGCTTCCCTTTATTTCCGTATCAAGTGCGTTTATCATGGCGGAAGCGTTAGATGACGCCAGCTCCACCGTCTTGTTTGAAACCTTGATATCAACGTACATATCAACCGCATCGAGCGTAAAAGAAACGTAATTCTGCGCAGCCGATCTTGGCGTCGCAACGCCCTCCGCACCGAAACCGAAACCGCCGTTGATGCCGTACGGTGCCGCAAATCTGATAGTGTTGTTGGTGAGCGGCACCTTCTTTATCTTTTCAAGAAAGGGCGAAGGCTCGATATTGATCTGGTTTGCTATCGCAGGCTGATATTTATCCTTGAGTATTCCTTCTATCTGTGTAAGTATCTGTGACATAATTTTTTCTCCTTTTATTTTCGTTTTTAATTATATTTTGATTCCAAAGCTTGAATAAGCTTCTCTCGTCGCCTCGTCAATGCTGACGGGGGCACTTTTGATATTTGCAGGCATTCCCGCAGTACCTCCCGTCACGGCAAAGGAAGGCGTCTTATCGTAAGCATTCTCTATCTCCTTGAGCCTTTGAGCCTCAAGCAGATTCTTTACGTCAGGTCTTGAGTTGACGATATTCACAACGTCAACTGCAGACATCGCCGCCTTGTTTTCTCTTGCCTTCAACCCCTCGTTTACGAGATACGCTATCGTGTATTTCTGCTCTGAGGGGAGAGTGGAGAGTACGGGTATCTTTCCGATTATAGAATCGATGGCGGCAATATTCTCACCGAATCCCACGAACTTATCGGAGCAGGCAAAGGTCTGCTTCACCGTAGTATCTCTCGCCTCTGCTATCCCCTTTGAATATTCCGTCTCAAGCTCGCTTACTCTTTTGTTTACCGTGTCGTCTATGCCCTTGACCAAAGCGGAAAACAACTGTTTTCTCTTATCGGGAGAAAGCGCCGCCAGCTCCTCTTCGGTAGGAATATCCGCGTCGGGCTTATCCTTATTATCGGTATCAAGCTTGATCTCGTCCTTTACGTTTTCAAGCTTCATTTCTTCGCTTGATCCGTTATCGTTAATAAAATCCTTCATTTCTTCTCCTTTAATTTAAACGCCCGTCCGTTACCGACGCGCGCTCGATCTCTTTTTCTGACGTTCTTTTTCTGTGTTCTTCTATGTGACGGTCAAATTCCGCAGCCAGACGCGGATCTCGCTCACGGAGAAGACGAAAGCTCATTTGAAGAGCAAATCGCCTGTGCTCGGATATATGAAGCTCATCATCGTCGTAAATATCCACGCACGGCACCTTACCCATACCGAGCAGCGAGTTTTCTCTCCTTGCATTTTTGAGCTG
>JAZQXE010000059.1:0-3982 GCA_045632705.1 Eubacteriales bacterium
GGGTAGTAAGTAACAATTGCATGGCTGGCAGGCCAATCTAAAACGCACTTGTGCGTCGCCAGTAGTGTTTAGGGCTATGCCCGAAAATGAAATACCCCCCGTTTTACGGGGGGATATTTATTATTTGCTTTCTGCGTATCAAATTTTTGCCTTAACGGGTCGCCGAGGACGTCGACCCCTACAAGAAATATCCAACTTCTTTATGAGAAGAAGCCTTTTTCGCGTGCTTTTTGCGACATTTTTTTGATTTTTCTTTCATTTTACTATTTAAAATTATAAAAACTTGTGATACAATATATTCGTATTTGAAAAAAACAGGGGAGCTTTTCCCGAAAAAACAAAGGAGACTGTGGATACCTATGAAGACAGATATCGAAATAGCAAGCGAAGCGAAGCTTCTTCCCATAGCTGAAGTTGCAAAAGAGCTCGGACTTACCGAGGACGAGTACGACCTTTACGGAAAGTACAAAGCAAAGATAAACGACTCTTTTCTTGACAGAATGAAGTCACGTCCCGACGGAAAGCTCATTCTCGTTACCGCTATCAACCCGACGCCTGCCGGTGAGGGTAAGACAACGACTACGGTCGGTCTTGGTATGGCGATGGAAAAGATAGGCAAAAACGCCATAATAGCACTTCGCGAGCCTTCTCTCGGCCCGGTCTTCGGAGTTAAGGGCGGCGCTGCCGGAGGCGGTTACGCTCAGGTGCTTCCTATGGAGGATATCAACCTTCACTTTACGGGAGATTTCCACGCTATTACAGCGGCAAACAACCTCTTGTGCGCGATAATAGACAATCATCTCCAGCAGGGTAACGAGCTGGGTATAGACCCCCGTCGTATACTCTTTTCGAGAGTTACCGACACAAACGACAGAGCACTGCGTAACATCATCGTCGGTATGGGCGGAAAGATAAACGGCGTTGTCAGAGAGGATCACTTTATGATCACCGTTGCCAGCGAGGTAATGGCTATCCTTTGCCTTGCTGAAAACATAGCTGATCTTAAAGAGAGATTCGGTGCTATCCACGTAGCGTACACCTACGACGGCAAGCCCGTATTCGCGCGTGACCTTCAGGCGCACGGCGCTATGGCTTCTCTTATGAAGGACGCGATTAAGCCCAATCTCGTACAGACGATAGAAAATACCCCCGCGATAGTACACGGCGGACCTTTTGCCAACATAGCGCACGGATGCAACTCCGTCAGAGCGACCAAGCTCGCGCTCAAGCTTGCCGACTACACTATCACCGAGGCTGGATTCGGTGCGGATCTCGGAGCTGAAAAGTTCCTTGACATCAAGTGCCGTAAGGCAGGACTCGTTCCGAGTGCGGTCGTTATCGTTGCTACGATACGCTCGCTCAAGTATAACGGAGGAGTAGCAAAGGACAAGCTCACCGAGGAGAATATGGAGGCTCTCGAGCGCGGTATAGTCAATCTCGAGGCACATATCGAGAATATAGCGAAATACGGTCTTCCCACCGTCGTTGCGGTCAACCGCTTCGGCTGTGATACCGAGGAAGAGATCAACTTCGTTATCAAGCGTTGTAACGATCTCGGTGCCGAGGTAGCACTCTCCGAGGTATTCGCAAACGGAGGCGAGGGCGGAATAGAGCTCGCTCGCAAGGTAGTTGAGGCGTGCGACAAGGCGTCGGAGTTCAAGTTCATCTATCCCGACGAAGCTACTATCGAGGAAAAGATCGAGGCTGTCGCAAAGAACATCTACGGTGCTGACGGCGTTATCTTCGAGGCAGGAGCGAAAAAGGCACTTGCCGACATTCTCGCGATCAACCCCGAATATGCGAAATTCCCCGTATGTATGGCAAAGACGCAGTACTCTCTCTCGGACGACCAGACGAAGCTCGGCAGACCTTCCGGCTTCAAGATCACCGTAAGAGACGTCAAGCTCAGTGCGGGTGCAGGATTTATCGTAGTTCTCACGGGAGCTATAATGACGATGCCGGGACTTGGCAAATCTCCTGCGGCTTACAGAATAGATATTGATGAAAACGGAAAGATAAGCGGACTGTTCTGATCCTTCCGCTTATATACGGAGATATAAATGACACAGACAATGACTTTTCCCGCTTCCTATATCAGCGAGAGCACGGAAAATACCGAAAAGCTCGGGAAAGAGCTTGCTCGGCATCTCAGTGCCGAGGGTAGCTTTGCTTTCGTTGCTATGTACGGGGATCTCGGAGTTGGAAAGACGGCGTTCGTGCGCGGCTTTTGCTCGTATTTCGGAGATGCGAGAGTAAAGAGCCCCACTTTTAGCATAGTGAACGAATACCGCTTTGATAGCACGAGTGTATTCCATTTCGATATGTATCGTATAACCGACGACGAGGACCTTTACTCGACGGGCTACTACGAATATCTCGAGCGCGACGGATACGTGCTGTGCGAGTGGTGTGAGAATATTCCTTTCGCCATACCCGAGGACGCATACGTCTTGCATATCGACAAGATGGCGGGCGAGGAAAATACGGAAAAGAGAAGTATCAGGATCGAAAAGAGGGGTGCTTGAGTGAAGATACTTGCAATAGACAGCACGGCGAAGGTCTGCACGGCGGCACTTTGCGATGACAGAGAGCTCGTAACTCTCAAAAAGAAGGATGCGGGAATGACTCACTCGGAGCTTCTTCTTCCTATGATAGAGGAAATTTTGACGGAAAATTCGCTTTCTGTCTCGGATATCGACGTCTTTGCTCTTTCGCGCGGTCCCGGCTCCTTTACGGGAGTCAGGATAGGTGCCGCTACCGTAAAGGGACTTGCCTTTGCGAGAGGCAAAAAATGCATCGGAGTTTCAACGCTTGAGGCGCTGGCGTATAATTACCGCGACGGAGAGGGAATAGCGGTATGCGCTATGGACGCAAGACGCGGACAGGTGTACTCGGCACTCTTCAGACTTTCCGGGGGTGCTGTTGAGCGCATCACGGAGGACGACGCAGTATCGGTCGAGAGTCTTTGTGAGATGTGCGGAAAGTATGCACAAGAAAAGCTCTACCTCTGCGGAGACGGAGCGCATCTCGTGTATTCAAAGCTGAGTCAGGATACGGCGCTTGGGATAATATACGACGAGCAGAGGGCACTTGAGGACGCTTACAGCGTTGCGTTGTGCGCCTATGAAGCGTACCTTCGCGGTGAGGGCGAGAGCGACTCGGAGCTGCGTCCGTCATATTTGAGACTTGCCCAGGCGGAACGCGAGAGGCTTGAGAGACTCGCAAACAACGAAAACAAATAATTATAATAATATGAGGTAAAATATGAAAAATCCGAATGTTAAAAAGCTCGTGTTTGGATGTGACAGCGCGGGATATGCACTCAAAAACACCTTGATCGAGCATTTCAAGGCAGAGGGATACGACGTAGAGGACGTTGGTGCTTACAGCGACGCGAGCTGCCACTATCCCGAATTTGCATCCAAGGTATGCGAGGGCGTGCTTGCATGTGAGGGTGCTCTCGGTATTCTCATCTGCGGTACGGGAATCGGTATGAGCATGGCGGCTAACAAGTATAACGGCATCAGAGCGGCAGTCTGCTCGGATACGTACTCTTCCCGCCTTACGAGAAACCACAACGACGCAAACGTGCTCTGCATGGGTGCTCGCGTTATCGGTGAGTGTCTTGCTATCGACGTAGCTGAATCTTTCGTCGGTGCAGAGTTCGAGGGAGGCAGACACGCTATCCGTGTAGGCATGATAAACGACATCGAAAAGGCGCAGAAATAAAAGCAAAAAAAGTAAAAAAACATCTTGACAAGCAAAATGCGATGTGCTATAATAACACCGTTGCGAAAAAGCACACCGCATATGCGGGCCAATAGCTCAGTTGGTTAGAGCTACCGGCTCATAACCGGTCGGTCCGGGGTTCGAGTCCCTGTTGGCCCACCAATATGAAAAAGACACATCCATCGGATGTGTCTTTTTCATATTGCAGAGGAAAAGCAACAGGGGCTCGAACGGGTCGGTAGTGAATGACAGT
>JAZQXE010000060.1:0-2950 GCA_045632705.1 Eubacteriales bacterium
ACGGAAAAGCCGAGCCCCTCATCCGAGTAAAGTGAGGTCAAAAGCGCCCGCCTCTGCTCTTCCTGCATGCGCGAGAGAAGATAGCAGGATGAGGGCGTGAGCGCAACGCCAAAGCCGCGGAAGAGACGCCCCAGCGGTGCGTCGGAGATGCTGATCGTCTTTGCTCCCTCCATTCTCATAGAGGTGTAAACTTCACGGGAAGCGAGGGTGTGCGAGGGATCGGTAAAATACTGTATAGCTTTCATATTGTGACTCCTGTTTTCTCGCCTGAATTTCTTTTCACTACCATTAAAACACAAAAAGCACCACTTTACAAGTGCGAAAGTGAAATTTGCCCCCGCCCGCAAAGCGAAATGTCGCCGCAATACGCGGCTGAAAAGAAACGGCAAACGGCTCGGAGGAGCCGTGTGCAGTTTCTTTTTCGCTTCTACGCCGAAAAACCGCGTAATAATGCAATTTTTTTGATTTTTTTTAAAATAACTGTGGAAATTTTAACAAAGATGTGTTATTATATCTTCGTATGAGAAAAAATTTATTTATCTATATGATGAAAGGAAATATTGACAATGAAAACAACAGTTCTCGTTGAAACGAGCGCACGTCACGTGCATCTCACCGAAGAGCACATCGAGGCTCTCTTTGGCAAGGGTGCAAAGCTCACGCACAAAAAGGACCTCAGCCAGCCCGGACAGTTTGCTTGCGAGGAGAGAGTTACTCTCGTAGGCCCCAAGAAGTCTATCGCAAACGTTATCGTTCTCGGCCCTGCTCGTAAGGCTACTCAGGTAGAGGTTTCCTTTACCGACGCCCGCACTCTCGGAGTTAACCCTCCCGTAAGAGAATCAGGAGACGTTGCAAACTCCCCCGCAGTTAAGCTCGTAGGCCCTGCCGGCGAGGTTGAGCTCACCGAGGGCGTTATAGTTGCAAAGCGCCACATCCACTTCACTCCCGCAGACGCTGAGGAGTACGGTGTAGAGGACAAGCAGATAGTTAAGCTCCAGATAAAGAACGACGACAGAAGCACCATCTTTGACGATGTCGTAGTCAGAGTTCACCCCAACTTCGCAGCAGCTGCTCACCTCGACACAGACGAGGCTAACGCCGCTTGCGCATTTGGCGTTTGCTATGGAGAGATCGTAAAATAAATTTTACGATCTCTCAACTATGAATGTTTTGCAAAAAACATTCATATCATAACGTTTTGCGCATGCGAAATTCATAGTTGTAAACTGTAAACTCGGCATAATACCGCGCAAAACATGTTTACAGTTATGATTGCCTTGCGGCAAGTTATGATTTTTCCGAGTGACAAACACTCGAAAAAGTTTAAAGGTTGAAAAACTAAAATTTATAACCGAGGAAATGTTGGCTATGTCTAACAGCATTTTAAGGGACGATTCAAAAGAATTGGCGAAAAGCATTATATACCTGTGCAGAGAGCTAAAAAAAAGAGGTATTGAGGGCGCACTTGTAAATCAGTTGCTACGCTCGGGAACTTCAGTTGGAGCTAATATCCACGAGGCTCAATATGCACAAGGTACCAAAGATTTCATTTCAAAGCTCGAGATAGCTCTTAAGGAATGTAACGAAACGGATTATTGGATAACAATTATGTTTGAGACCAATTCATTGACCGAAGAGGAGTTTTCCGATTTTCACGGTCGTTGTGTAAGTATCAGAAGAATGCTCGTATCATCTGTCAACACCCTAAAAGAAAAACAATGAACGTTTTGCAAAAAACATTCATATCATAACGTTTCGCGTATGCGAGCGTTTATACACTGCTAAAAATTTTAATTTAAAAATACATACACAAGGAGAAAAAACAAACATGATTTACTCAAACGAAGTAGAGCATATGTGTGTCGTTGCCAAGGGCCCGCACCACGGTCCCGCTCCTATTCCCGAAGAGGGCAAATGGGTAAAGGCAAAAGAGATCGTTGACATTTCCGCTTACACTCACGGTGTAGGCTGGTGCGCACCCCAGCAGGGAGCTTGTAAGCTTTCCCTCAACGTAAAAGACGGTATCATCGAGGAAGCACTCGTTGAGACTATCGGATGCTCCGGTATGACTCACTCCGCTGCTATGGCAGCTGAGATCCTCCCCGGCAAGACTCTTCTCGAGGCTCTCAACACCGACCTCGTTTGCGACGCTATCAACACCGCAATGAGAGAGCTGTTCCTCCAGATCGTTTACGGACGCAGCCAGTCTGCATTCTCCGAGGGCGGTCTTGTTATCGGTGCAGGTATGGAAGACCTCGGTAAAGGCGAGAGATCCATGGTCGGTACTATGTACGGAACCAAGGCAAAGGGCGTTCGTTACCTCGAGATGACCGAGGGTTACTGCACGAGAATGGCACTCGACGAGAACAACGAAGTTATCGGATACGAGTTCGTTTCTCTTGGCAAGATGACCGACTACATCAAGAAGGGCATGGAGCCTAACGAAGCATACGAAAAATCCAAGGGCACATACGGTAGATTCAATGATGCTGCAAAGTACATTGACCCCCGTAAAGACTAATTGAGGAGGTAGTGTATAATGGCTAAGTTTGAAGGTTACGAAAGAAGAGAAGCGAAGATCCTCGCTGCTCTCGCAGAATACGGTATCAACTCTATTGATGAGTGTAAAGAAATATGCGATGCTTACGGCATCGACCCCTACAAGATAGTTGAAGATACTCAGCCTATCTGCTTTGAAAATGCAAAGTGGGCATACGTTGTCGGCGCTGCTATCGCAATAAAGAAGGGCTGCAAGAAGGCATCTGACGCCGCTGCCGCTATCGGTATCGGTCTTCAGGCGTTCTGTATCCCCGGCTCCGTTGCAGAAAACCGCAAGGTCGGTCTCGGTCACGGAAACCTCGGCGCAATGCTCCTCTCCGACGAGACGGAGTGCTTCTGCTTCCTCGCAGGACACGAGTCCTTCGCAGCAGCTGAAGGCGCTATCAAGATA
>JAZQXE010000061.1:0-2344 GCA_045632705.1 Eubacteriales bacterium
GGGACTTTTTATAATATACTTCCCATCCGGGAAATATATAGTTCTTCCGGGATTTTTCTCTATTGCCTGCTGTATTGCGGGAGCGCAATCCTCATCCTCAGTGCGAGAAAGATACTCTGTTATTATCACGTAGCCAAGCTCGTACGGATCTATATCCTCAGTCCCGGTAATATTTTCTTCCCCCTCGGGTGCCTCTACGCCCTCAGGCTTCTTATCGGTGACCTTTTCTTCAGTAATGAAATCTCCAACGCAGATCGCAGAGGTCGCGTATTTACCGCAAAGCTCGGTCATAACGCTATACGTACCGCAAGGAAGCGCATCTGTACGGACTCTCACCACCTCGACCTTATCCTCAGAAAAGGAATCGCCGACGTTTATATTGGTAATTGCCCTGAGAGCGAGCGCGTACTGTTCAAGCGGCGGTTGTTCCTCATTTTTTGAGGTATCCTCCGAAGAGCTACAAGCCGTAAGAGAAAACGCGCCGAGCATTACGAAAAAGCACAGGAGCAAGCAAATGATTTTGTTAATTGCAAAATATATTTTCATATCCGTATCTCCTTCACACAATCCATCACGGGAGCATATCGAGGATAGAAGTCTCGTCCTCAAGATAATATTCGGTCATATCGTTATCCGAGACGAGAGAAACGTCGAAGGAAGGAGCTACTACACCGCCGCTTCCGTCTTCGATCGCATCAAGAAATATATTTTCGCAATTGCCGTCAACGAATTCTGCTCGGCATCCGAGCATAAGAAGCTGCAGTCTGCCAACAGAAAAAGCAGTATGCTTTTCACCCTCGTTGGTAGTCCACAAGGCCGTGCACTGTTTAACGCATCCCTTAGAAGAGGAGCCAAGATTGAACGCCGTATCAAAATTTATACTGACACAATCAGACAGATGTACGTTTCCGCTAACCAAAAAGCCGGTGCTGTTCTTCAATCCCGTTGTGTTTTCCACGGTACAGGCTGCAACAAACGTATGGTTTGAGAGAGTCATTCCCGTCCCTACGTTTGATATACGTGCGTTGGTGATAGTGTTATCATCTCCCGCAAAGCATACCCCCACAGAGTTGAACTTTCCGTTTCCAATGACGGTAACGTCGTCAATATCCGTGTCCGATGACGCTCCGTTGGTACCCTGCGTGACGTATATTCCATAGTGTGAGTTAACAATAACGACGTCCTTTATCAGCGTTTCACGTCCTGCATCTATTGCTATACCGTCCGCAATACCGCCACAGTCAAATATTCCGCCCATAACGAAAAAGTTACTGCCCGGCACATTTATATTATTGACCTTTTTGTATGCGCCAAGGCGTATCAATGCGCTGTGGCTTCCGCTGCTTTCCCAATAATCAGCCGCTTTTAACACTGCGCTACTTGAAAAATGAAACGAGGTACTCTCTGAAGGCTCAGAGGTCGTAAGCAAGGAGCGGGAGATCACGTACTCTCCATCGGGAAAATAGAGAGTTCTTCCCGGATTTTTATCTATAAGCTCCTGCAAGGGCACGCAAAGATCCTCGCCCGTATTCGCCTTGACGAAATCGGTGACGATTATATAGTCATCCTCAACGGATTCTATATCTTTTTTGAGAAGATGTGCATATGGGATCTCGGCTTTGTCATCAACCAACCACTCGCTGATGATATAATCCCCCTCATAAAGATCGCATAACGCATATTTTCCGTTAACGAGCGCTCTGTCGGTGATAAGGTTTACGGGGAGATTTTCGGGTGAGCATTCTACGATCTTTAAATTGCTCATCTTTATTTTTTGTCCCTTTTTTATATTTTCCTTCAATACTACGACGTCGACGAGCCCATTTTCGTTGAGCTGATGCTTGCTTTCTAACATAGGTATCTGCTCTATCGTCGAGCTTTCACCGCCATCGCCGAAAGTATCTTCGTCATCTGCTTTGCTATTGCACGCGCTAAATGAGACTACTGCAAGCAACAGTACACAAATCAATATGCACAACATATTTTTTTGAAGTACGTTTTTCATCATATCGGTCTCCTTCAAAGTCGGTTTTAGCCTGAAGCTACACCTTAAATACAACACCGATATTATATCATAATTTGTACTCCGTGTCAAGTAGCCTTCCTCAGCGTACAGACCCTAGAGCTTTACAAAATGCCTCCGCATCTATCTTTAGCAGAGGCTTTAAGTTATATACCATACTCCCCCGTCAGCGGATCTCTGAAGATATTAAGCTCGGGAGTAAAGAAGGTAAACAGCACGAACACAACAAAGACGATGCAAAGCACCGCTATCGAAGATCTCGACGAGCGACACGCCATAAAACGCTTTGAGTTGAACAAGCGCGTCTCATAGACATACGCC
>JAZQXE010000062.1:0-8451 GCA_045632705.1 Eubacteriales bacterium
CGCCTTTGCTATCGCGATAGCAAAGGCGGTTTTTTTAGTGTTACTTAGTAAAAAAAGGCGGAATACACAGCTCCGCGTCGGCAGAGCGTACGCTTTCAAGCGACAGGGCGCGCAGGGCGTAGGCACGACGGGCAAGCTCAAACTGCCCGCGCTGCGCTTCGTTGAGCGTTGAGATGGCCGAGGGATTTGAGAGCAGCTTGATGCCTCTCGTTTTTTTATTTTCCGAGAGCAGAGCCGTTCCTGCCTCGTTTGCCGCGAGCAGTCGCGTGTAGGTCGGCTTTGCCTTCAGCGCGGATGCTTCTACTCCGCACAGTGAATTTACGACGGCACGTCGCAGACGCGCGTCGGTGTATTTTTTCGTTTTGAGGGCAGAGAAAAAGGATTCGGCGTTGGTTGCGCCGATAGCGGCCGAGACCATTCTTTGATGCAGCCCCCCAGCACACTCTGCCGCGTTGCTCTCGGCGTTGCCGAGGCGGAAATGCGAGAGTATTATTTTCTCAAGAGCAGCTATACCGCCCGACAGATTGCCGTCTTCTCGTTCTTTTTTGAATATTTCCGCACAAGAGTCGCAAACGAGCGGCGTGACGTCAGCGTTTTCGCGGAGCTTTGAGCGGATATACGAGGCGCTGACGAAGGGTGAGTCTCCCGTCATATCCCCGTGTGCGCTTCCGCGTCGCGCAACGGTGAAATATTCGAGCGCCATTCCTTTTTTCTCGGCGCATTTTATATATTCGAGTGCAAGCACGTTGTTAGCTCCGCAAAGAAGCGAGACGTCTGCCGTTAACGCCTCGTAGGCGTCGGCGTGTGCCTTTGCAGCTCCGATACTTTTGTCCTTTTCGGTGATCGATGCAAGTACCCGCGAAAACTCCTCGCCCGAGAGTATCTCTGCGGCCTTTTTCAGCTGTGCGGCGTCTCCCGACTCCGAGCCGAATGCGAGCGTGTCGATGCCTCCGAGCCCCTCGATGACGGATACCGCTCCGAAAGCGAAAAATTCCGCACTCGCACAGCAATAGGGAAAGGGAAGCTCAAGCACCAGATCCGCCCCCGCCGCCAGAGCTGCGCGCGCCCTTGCGTGAACGGAAAATACCGACGGCTCCCCCCTCTGGCAAAAAGGGCCGCTGATAACGCAAACGATACGTTCCGCGCCCGCTTCTCTGAGAGAGCGGAGCAGATATTCGTGTCCTCGGTGCAGAGGGTCAAATTCACATATTACCGCCGCGTTTTTCATATCCGTGCTCCTTTTTTCATCAAGTATGCTTTGATTTTACTACAAAATGGCAACAATGTAAACAAAAAACTTAAAATTATCAAAAATCTCTTGAAATGACTGCGGTTTTGATATATAATCCTTTTGTTAATCATTAATTAATCATTTGGAGGAAAAATAATGAACGTTCTTGTTGTTAATGCAGGTTCAAGCTCTCTCAAATATCAGTTTTTCGATACTACCGCAGGTACGGTCGTTGCAAAGGGACTTTGCGACAGAATCGGTATAGACGGTAAGATCACACATAAGCAGCTTCTTACGGGAAAGAGTTACGAGGCTGACGTTACTATCGCAAATCACAGCGTAGCTACCAAGCTCGTCGTTGAGTGTCTTCTCTCCGCTGAGTACGGATGCGTTACGTCTATGGACGAGATCGAGGCAGTAGGACACAGAATAGTCCACGGCGGTGCTTACTTCTCCGAGTCTGTCCTTCTCTCCGACGACGTACTTGAAAAGCTCGAGCTTTGCCGTGATCTTGCGCCCCTTCACACAGGCGCACACATAATGGGTATCCGCGGATGCCTCGACGTTATGCCAAGCGTCCCCCAGGTACTCGTATTTGATACTGCATTCCATCAGACTATGCCCGATTACGCATACATGTATCCGATCCCCTACGAGATGTACGAGGATTGGAGCGTTCGCCGTTACGGTGCTCACGGAACGAGCCACAGATACGTTGCAGGCGAGTGCATAAAGCTCCTTGGCGGTAATGCTGAGGGCACGAAGATCATTACCTGCCACCTTGGAAACGGCTCTTCCATTTCCGCTGTAAAGGACGGAAAGGTAATGGATACTTCAATGGGCTTTACTCCCCTTGCAGGTATTGAGATGGGAACCAGATGCGGTGACATCGACCCCGCTATCGTTCCCTTTATCATGAACAAGACGGGAATGACCCCCGACGAGATCAACAGCTTTATGAACAAAAAGTGTGGTCTACTCGGTGTTTCGGGCGTTTCCAGTGACTGCCGCGACGTAACTGCAGCAAAGCTTGATGGAAATTACAGAGCAAAGCTTGCTCTTGATATTCTCGTATACGGTATCCGCAAGTACATCGGTGCGTACACCGCAACGATGGAAGGTCTCGACGCTATCGTATTCACCGCAGGTATAGGTGAGAACGACAAGAACATTCGCGGTATGGTCTGCGAAAAGCTTGCGTATCTCGGCGTTGACTTCGACTTTGAACTTGACAAGAACATCCCGTATCCGCTCAAGCCCACTTGCCTGACCAAACCCGGCTCAAAGGTAAAGGTATTTATGATACCCACAAACGAGGAGCTCGTTATTGCAACCGATACGGAGAACATCGTAAAGGCAATGTAAGAGGCGGTCTCGTATTTATCGCACTTATACGATCAGGGAACGCCCAAGAGGGCTTCCCTGATTTTTTTCGGAATTGATGGAAAGGAAATAAAATGATACGGAAGATAGCAAAAAGTATCAGGGAATATAAAACACCCGCGCTGTTGACGTTTTTATTTATTCTTTTTGAGGCTGTCATCGAATGTTTCATCCCTTTTATTACGGCGGATCTGGTCAATAATATCAGGGAAGGGATAAATATGCAGTTTATCCTCAACAGAGGTCTTATACTCTTCGGTATGGCGGCAGCGTCGCTGTGTTGCGGAGGTGCTGCGGCTGTGACGTGTGCGCGCGCAAGTGCGGGATTTGCGAAAAATCTGCGCAGCGACCTATTTAAAAAGATCCAGACGTATTCCTTTGAGAACATAGATAAATTCTCGACCTCTTCTCTGGTTACCAGACTCACCACTGACGTAGCAAACGTCCAGATGGCGTTTATGATGGTAATAAGGATCGCGATACGCGCGCCTCTTATGCTCGTATTCAGCATAATTATGGCGTATATCATGGGAGGAGCTTTGGCGACGTCGTTTGTCGTGCTCGTGCCCTTTCTCGCTATGGGACTTTTCCTCGTTGCAAAGAACGCCATGCCTGCGTTCAGACGGGTATTTAAGAAATACGACCGTCTCAACGAGTCGATAGAGGAAAACGTCCGCGGTATGAGAGTAGTCAAGGGCTTTTCACGTCAGGAATACGAAAAGGAAAAGTTCTCGGCAGCGGCACAGGATATATGTGCCGACTTTACCCGCGCAGAGAGAATAGTTGCATTCAACTCTCCGCTTATGCAGATATGCATATACTTCAATATGGTCTTCGTAATGCTCGTCGGCTCACGGCTCGTAGTTACCAGCGGTGCGACGCTCATCGGTGTCGGTGAGATGTCCGCTATGCTCACGTACGGAGTGCAGATACTCATACAGCTGATGATGCTCAGTATGATATACGTTATGATAACGATGTCGATAGAGAGTATGAAGCGTATAGTCGAGGTGCTCGACGAGGAAAGCTCTCTTGCTTCTCCTGCCGAATCGGTACGCGAGGTAGCAGACGGCTCTATTGACTTTAAGGGAGTCAGCTTTAAGTATTCGAGCCGTGCGCAGAAATTTGCGCTTTCGGATATAGACCTTCATATCGACAGCGGTATGACCGTAGGTATCATCGGCGGTACGGGATCGTCAAAGACGACGCTCGTGTCTCTTATCGCGCGTTTGTATGACGCCACCGAGGGCAGCGTTATGGTAGGCGGAGTGGACGTACGCGAGTACGAGCTTGATACTCTGCGCAGTGCCGTTTCGATGGTACTTCAGAAAAACGAGCTCTTCTCGGGCACTATCAAGGAAAATCTGCGCTGGGGAAATGAAAATGCGACCGACGCGGAGCTGGAGGAGGCTTGCCGACTCGCTTGCGCGCACGATTTTATCACGTCATTCCCCGATGGATACGACACTTACGTTGAGCAAGGAGGCACCAACGTATCGGGCGGACAGAAGCAGAGACTCTGTATAGCAAGAGCGCTTCTCAGAAAGCCTAAGATCCTCGTGCTTGACGACTCTACCAGCGCAGTAGATACCAAGACGGATGCACTCATCCGCGCAGGATTCAAAAAGTACATTCCCGAAACCACGAAGCTGATAATCGCACAGAGAATATCCTCGGTTCAGGACGCGGATATGATCGTCGTTATGGAAAACGGCAGAATTACAGACGTGGGTGAGCACGAGCATCTTCTCTCTGTGAGCGAAATATACAGAGAAGTCTACGAGCAGCAGACGCACGGAGGTGAGGATAATGAGTAAAGATATCAAATCGCCCCTCCCGCCCAAAAGAGAGATAAACTTCGGCGTTCTTTTCAGAGTGCTTAAGATGCTCTTTGAGTTTTATCCCGTTCTTTTGCCGATAACCTGCGCTTGTATCGTTATTTCCGCTATCGTCTCGAGTATCCCCGCGATATTCACGCAAAAGGTACTTGCGGTCGTCACCTCTTACCTTGACGCAGGCAATACCTCCTTTGAGAGCGCGGCGAAGGAAATTATGCCGATCATAATCGTTCTCATCCTGCTTTACGTCGTTTCCCTTGCCCTTATCACGTTGTATACGCAGCTTATGGCGTATATCACGCAGGGATTTTTAAATAAGCTGCGCGTTCGCATGTTTGAGGGTATGCAGGACCTGCCCATACGCTTTTTCGATACGAACAAGCACGGCGATATAATGAGCCATTATACCAACGACATAGATACTCTGCGCCAGCTCGTATCGCAGTCGTTGCCTCAGCTGCTTACTTCAAGCGTCATAGTGCTGACCGTGCTCTCGATAATGCTCTGGTACAGCGTGACGATGACGCTGGTCGTAGCACTCGGTATCGTATGTATGATATTCGTTTCAAAAAAGGTAGGCGGCGGCTCGGCTAAATTCTTTGCGGCACAGCAGAGAGAGATAGCAAGATGCGAGGGCTTCGTTCAGGAGATGATGAACGGACAAAAGGTAGTCAAGGTCTTCTGCCACGAAAAGCAGGCAGAGCGTGACTTTGAGCGTATAAACGAGCAGCTCTGCACCTCTGCGAGAAATGCAAACGCGTACGCGAATATGCTCGGCCCGATCATTATGAATATAGGCAATATCACCTACGTCGTCGTTGCGATGGCGGGAGGAATATTCCTGCTTTCTTCCATACCCAATATAGCTATTTCGGGAGCAGCACTCACAATCGATATAGTCGTGCCCTTCCTCAATATGACAAAGCAGTTTACGGGTAACGTAAACCAGCTCTCCCAGCAGATAAACTCTATCGCTATGGCAACTGCGGGCGCACAGAGAATATTTAATCTCATAGATGCGCAGCCCGAGACGGACGACGGTTACGTTACGCTCGTCAGCGCAGTTACTGACGCTGAGGGTAATTTGACCGAGAGCGATACGAGAACGGGCAAATGGGCGTGGAAGCACCCCCACGGTGACGGCAGCGTCACCTATACGGAGCTTCGGGGTGACGTGCGACTCGTCAACGTGGACTTCGGCTATACACCCGAAAAACAGGTGCTCTCCGACGTTTCCGTGTACGCAGAGCCGGGACAAAAGGTGGCGTTCGTTGGTGCGACCGGCGCCGGTAAGACGACTATTACAAACCTCATCAACCGCTTCTACGATATAGCCGACGGTAAGGTAAGATACGACGGCATCAACATAAACAAGATAAAGAAGTCTGATCTTCGCCGCTCTCTCGGTATCGTGCTTCAGGAGACGAATCTCTTTACGGGAAGCGTAATGGAAAATATCCGCTACGGTCGTCTTGACGCGACGGACGAGGAATGTATCAAGGCGGCAGAGCTTGTCGGTGCGCACGACTTTATCACTCGTTTGCCTGATGGCTACGCGACGCTTCTTACGGGTAACGGAGCAAATCTCTCGCAGGGACAGCGTCAGCTTATCGCGATAGCCCGCGCGGCGGTAGCAGACCCGCCCGTAATGATACTCGACGAGGCTACCTCCTCGATAGATACGAGAACGGAGGCAATAGTAGCACGAGGAATGGACAAGCTTATGGAGGGACGCACGGTATTCGTTATCGCGCACAGACTCTCAACTGTCAAAAACTCGGACGTCATCATGGTGCTTGACCACGGACGTATCATCGAGCGCGGAAACCACGACGAGCTTATAGCGCAAAAGGGAACGTATTATCAACTCTATACGGGCGCCTTTGAACTTGAATAACGTACTACGCACACTCTGCGGCGACTACGGTCGCCGCAGAGAGCGCGTCAGCGCATAAAACGTACAGACGTTGAGCACAATAGAACGTGTACGGCGCGCGCCGTAAAATAATTTCAAAAAAAGTGTTGACAACATATAACCTTTGTGCTATTATATTAAAGCGTTGTTTGCCCCATTAGCTCAGATGGTAGAGCACATGACTTTTAATCATGGTGTCCGGAGTTCGAGTCTCCGATGGAGCACCAGAAAAAAGCATCAATCTTGATACAAGATTGGTGCTTTTTTCATTTAGATCCGTCTTGCAGACGGACTTTTATGACGGAGATATTTCGGCGCGGCGTTTTTTTTGGATAGCACACTAATTTTTCAAAATGCTTGACTCGGTAGAATATAGGTGTTACAATATAATTTAATATATATAGTTATATTTATATTATATATAAAATATACAAGAAAAGGAGAAAAGCCATGAAAACCAAGAGATTTTTGGCGGTGCTGTTATGTATCTGTATGCTCAGCAGTATTTTCACGACGTGGATAATACCTGCGGCGGCAGACGACGAACCCACCGTCGATTATTCTTACGTTGATGTCGGAAGCATCAACGCAGAGCAGACTTACGTAGATAAGATGCTCGAGGCCAGGGTCAGCGAGCCGGGCGAGGTATATTACTTTACGTTTATACCCGACGAGGACGCGACCTATGCGTTTTATTCGGTTGGCGAGGTGTATGACACCGTAGCCTGCCTCTACGACGCAAAAGGCAATTTAATGGTAGAAAAAGATGGGGGCGGCGACTGCGGTAACTTCCGTATCGAGTGCGACCTTCAGAAAGGAGAGCAGTACTATCTCGGATGCAGAATGTTTGCGACCGATATGACGGGTGCCTATAACGTAGTTACAGAGCAGCTTTCGTATCAGGACGCTCCGTCTGAGCCTGACGCACCAAGTACGGACGGTGACTTTGATATTGACAGCGTCGAGATCCTCGGACAGTTCTTCACGGAAAAAGCGAGAGGCGTCAAAGTACTTGAGGCGGGCGGTGCATCGTATTATGAATACGTTCCCGAACTCACCGGCAAATACTTCGTTTTGCTGACGAAGCTCATCTCTCCCATAACGGTAAAGGTATTTACCGAAACAGGTAAACTGGTAAACGCTTACTATGATATCAACGACGGTGGAGAGTTCCTGATAGAGTTTGACGGAAACGAGAGATACGTTTTTGAGTTTTCAAGCTCCGATGCGAGCTTCTCGGGATCCTTTAGTGCCAAGGTAGGACTGCTCGAGCAGTACGATGAGCCTGACGTTCCGGGTGATGACCGCATTGATTTTTCCGAGATCGATACTTACTGCCTGACACTCGATGCTCCCGTCGATGAGGAGATCGGCTGCAATACTTTAACAAAGAGATATTACTCGTTCTTTGCAGAACAGAGCGGATGCTACCGTCTCTCTTTTGATGGAATAAAGGCTCCGTTTATCTGGAAGATGTATTTGCAGGACGGTTACGCGAGCTGTGAGGGAACGTTTGATTACGATACTTCTGTAAACTTTGATCTCAAAGGGGGATATACCTATTATTTCTCACTTGAGATCACAGATCCCAACGCCGCTTGCGCAGTAATTACGACCATGCATTTGGAATACGCGTACGACGAGCCCGACCAGCCTTCCGAGCCCGAAGTGCCTTCGATCGACGTTTCGTCTATCGAAGCTAAAGAGCTGATCATTTCAAAAATAGCTCGTTGCTCGTTTTCCTATGGTGAGCCGTGTTATTTCGCCTTTATGCCTGACAGCGACGGTCTTTACATGCTTGAACTTTTAAAGCTGACCTTTAACGCAAACGTAACGGTGTATGACGAAAACGGTTACCTTGTGTATTCGTCGGACTTTGACTGTGATTCGGGAATGGAATGTAAGTTCGTATCCGGATGCCCCGTTTACATACAGGTAACGCCCTTTGACAAGGAAATTGAAACTCAGAGTTGCAGCATCCGTATGACTCTGATCGAGTCGTGGGGCGGAGAGCCTGATGCTCCCTCCGAGCCCGACGTGGTAGAGATATACACCGGAACTCAGAGAACGGATTACATCAACAG
>JAZQXE010000063.1:0-5844 GCA_045632705.1 Eubacteriales bacterium
CTCACCGCTCGCGATGATCTCGTCAGAGAGAACGATAGTACCCTTACCCGTGTATCTGTGGAATCCGAGATTTGAGAGGAATGCGTAACCGCCCTCGTCTACGTTGAGCGTAGGAGCGAGAGCACCGTCGATCTTCACACCCATGGTGAGTATCTTTGCACCTTCACCGATAACGAGGATACCGCCCTCGAGTACGCTGAGAGTAGCACCGCCGGAGTGGTTTCTGGTATATACGTCGATATCGTCAAGGATAAGCGAGCCCGCAACGGAGAAGGTAATGCCGTTGCCGAGGAGGAATGTACCCTTCTGTGAGCCGTTGGCGGTAGAGTCGGGAGCGAACATCTCGCCGCTGCGGTAGTCAACGCCGCCGTATACACCCGTCATAAGAACGGGAGTTTCGGTTATGGGGAAGATGTAGTTCAGTCCTGCATATCCGCGTCCGGTAGATACTATCGTACCACCGCCTGCAACTACGGAGAGAGCTCCGTTGCCGTTGATAGGACCAAAAGAAGCCTTTGAAGTCTCGGGAGTGAGACCGTCGTTTTCGTCAGAGGAAGTGCAAAGTCCGCTTGTTGCGCCGTTTGCGATGTAAACGAACGCGTCGCTGGTTACCGTGGGAATCTCGGGAATACCCGTGTTTTCATCAACTGCGGGAATGAGCACACTGTCTCCTGCCGCGTTGACTACCGTACCGCCAAATCCGATAAAGGTCTCGGGCGTTGCCTTGCCGCTTCTGATAAGAGCGTCAGAGAGAACGATCGTTCCCGTACCCGTGTATTTGGAAAATCCGATAGTTTCAAGGTAAACGTAACCGCCCTCTTCAACGTTGAGTGCGGGTGCCTTTGAGAAGGAGCCGTAATACTCGGACATATCCTCAAAGGTAACGCTGTCGGTGATGCGGAGTCTGCCGTTGCTTGCAACGGTCATAGTAAACGATCTCTCACGAACGAGTATGTATATCTCGTCGAATATTACGGTGCCGCTGATGGTCACCGTACCGTTTGAAATAAAGCTGCCGCGCTGAGTGCCGTTGCCCGTGTGGTTTTCGGGATCGGAATAGATCGCGTAGTCGCGGTAGTCAGCACCCGTTACGGGATCGACTGCCGTGATCTCAATGGGTCCGCGTGCGCCGAAGATAAAGTCGGTGGAAACGAACGCCTTACCGGGAGATACTATCGTACCGCCCTTTGCGTTAACGATAGTCATAACGCCGCCGTTAGCGATACCCCAGGTCAGCTTCGTGGTCTCGGGGCTGAGACCGTCGTTTTCGTCAGAGGAGGTACCAAGTCCGCTGGTCGAGCCGTGCGCGATGTATCCTACGGCGTCACTCGTTACTACGGGAGCTGTCGGAATGTTGTTGTTTGCTATCTTGAAGATAAGAGTCATAGCGTCACGGTTGTTGACCGTGCCGTCTCCGTTGAGGTCAGAGTTTGCCTTTACGTCATCAGACACGCTCCAGCCTGAGAGATAACGTACGAGTACGGTAACATCAGCGGTAGTGTACCAACCGTCACCGTCAAAGTCGCATACAGTAGATACTGAAGGAACATCGTCCTCAGCGAATATACCGAACGCTGCCATTGGTATGCACGCAAGAGTCAATACGAAGCTGAGTACCATACATAATGCTTTTTTTGTAATGGTTCTTTTTGTCATTTTTGCTTCTCCTTGTATAAATTTTGTGCGAACACTTCGCAAAAGTACAAATTTATAGTAACACAGGGCCGCTCAAATTACAATACGATAAATATTATCATAGTAACATTTTGAAAAAACAAGTTGATTTTTTGAATACAAAAGATTATTTTTTGTACCCTTTATTGATATCTGCCAGCTCAAAGAGGGCGGAGTTGAGCTTCTCCTCGTAAACGGACGCCATAGTCGTGAGTCCGTCTCTGAATCTACCCGTCATCGAGAGTCGGTAGCCTCCAACGCCGTAGTAGTAGCCAAGGTCGAACACTTTGTTCTTGAATATGATATCAAGCGTCTCGTAGGACTCCTCGTCTCTGACGCTCTTTCCCTCGAGGTTCTTTTTGTAAAAGCCGTCGATAACGATATCCGAGCCCGCGCTCAACGCCTCTATTATGATAGAGTTTCTCTCGACGTGCTCCTCATCCCCTACGTTCGGGATACAGAAGAGCGATATGTGGTTGGGGGACATTCCCGAGTGATACTCGCTCTGCTCGGTGTCGTATTTGGGCCAAGGCAGATAACCGTAATCGAGAGTAGTGTCTCTGAGCTTGTATATAGCGTCTACGGTTGCTCCGAAGAAGAGCGCACCGTCCTCGGAAAAGATCTTTTTCCAGTTTGCCTTGTTTGCCGCGCTGTCCATCTGCCAGTTGACAAACGCCTCGCTCTTTCCAAACTCCGTCCATCTTCTGATAAGATCGAAGTTGCGCTCGGAGTTGAGCGTAAGAGTAAGACCCTTGTCTCCGTCCACCTTTGCTATCTGCGCACCGATAGAGGAGAATGACATCCACGCCGTGTCGTTATAACCGAGAAATCCGTATATGTCCGCCTCGGAGTAGCCGTCGACCGCATCAAGTCGCGTAACGGCACGAGAAAGCTCAAAGAGCTTGTCGTAGGTCCAAGCGCCCTCTCTGACGAGCGCGTAAGGATCCTCGAGGTTGAACACCGTCAGCATATCCTTGTTAAAAGCTATGGCGTAGGTATAATTGTCGTCGATATAGTTGATATCGCCCGTCGTGATAAAGGTCCTTCCAAACACGGTGAAGGACTCGTTTGCATTCTGATCCCACCACGCTTTTGAGAGGTTGATATATCCGTAATCGCGCAGGTCTGCGAGCATTCCGCTCTGCGAGAGCGCACAGCAGTCGTAGGGAGAGCCTACCGCCGCGTCGTAGAGGACTTCGTTAGAATTCCAGGAGCGCTCAAGCGCCTTGAACGCGGCACCGTTTCCGTGTGCGTCGTCTATTACCTCGCGCGTCTCAACGATGCTGATATCGTACTTATCCTCTATTGCCGCATTTCTCTTCTCCATCGCCATATCTATCTCGTCTGCCGCATTGTCTACGGTAAAAAGATATGGACAGGTGGGGACGCAGCTTCCCGTAAAGAAAGAAAACTCGTAACCGTCAAATCTCATCTCGGGCACCTCGAGCACACGGCTCGTGTCCTCGGTCACACCGTCGGTCAATTGCGAGCTGTCCGCTCCGTCGGTGTCGGGTGTCGCTGTGGGCGTACCCGAGCAGGAAAGAGTGAAAGAAAAGAGAGTGCAAAGCAAAACGATAAGTGAAGTTATTTTAAACGTCTTGTTCATAGCTCGTTTCTCCTTTTTTGTAATTTTATTCTCCGAAATTTATTCACCGAGTGCGTTTAAAACGTTGGGATCAAGCGCGGTGACGGGCCATCCGTCCTCCGTCCACACGATCGTGCTGAGAGTCAGCGCTATCGTGCCGTTGCCCTGCTCGTTACGGTAGGGCCAGGACTCTGCTACCATATAGGGATTGCCGTCTTTGTCTAAAAAGTACTGCGCGTGTCCAACACCACAGACGCCTTCCTTCCACTCGGTAAGGCGCGTGCCGCCACCCTCGAGAAGCGGCTTTCCGCTCTTGTCCACGTAATCACCGAAAAGGTTGGTGCTTCTTCCCACCGCCCAGTAGTAAGTACCGCGGGAAAGACCCCCTCTCGCGCAGAAGAGATAATAGTAGCCGTCACGGTAAACGAGATAGGAAGCCTCCATGTCGTTTGAGCCTTGAGCGAGATGCCATACCTGATCGTCTCCCTCAATGAATTTTCCCGTTTCTTTATCTATCCTTCTCATATAGATACCCGTCCAGTACGAGCCCCACAGCATATACGCGGTGCCGTCGGTGTCGATAAATATGTTCGGGTCGATAGCGTTGTACGCGTCTCCGGGATATGAGCGCATGACCATTCCGAGATCCTCCCAGGTGTTCAGAGAGAGATCGTCGCAAACGGCAACGCCGATAGCGGAGGTCTGCTTTCCGAGAGCGGAGGTACAGTAGTAGAGGAAATATCTTCCGTTCATCGCGTAAACGCCGGGCGCCCAGATATATCCCGTCTCGGATATGGGAGCGAGCCACTCGGGGCGGGGACGCAGAGCGTGTTCATCTGCAAGAGTCCAATGAATGAGATCGGTCGAGGTCTTGACCGCTACCGTTCCCGTCTGATTATAGTTATAGTAAACGCCGTTTGAATATATGATCTCGGGACAGCTCGACGATCCCTGATAGTCTCCCGAGAGAACGAGCAGACGGGGGTATTCTCCCTCTCCGTCGCTGAGCTTGGTGAACTTCCACTTTTGCGAATCCCCACCGTCGTATTTCTCCTGACGCGCATACCAGAGTCCATCGGTGCGCGTCTCGGACACCTCAGCATAAAGCGAGGTGTATACGTTTTGGATCACGCATACGTCCGAGCCCTCTCCGAGAGAATATATCTGCCATTCCTTCGCCTCGTCGTTTGTCGAGTCAAGGCAGACGGAGAGCGTCTTTTCCTTTTTGTAGTTATCGGGGGAAACGATACTCAGCTTCATTCTCGTCGACATATTTTCAAGCGAGACCGTGCCGTTTTCGTTGAGTATCACCCTCCACATCTGCGCCAAGTCCTTGGTGTAGGTCTTGACTTTAACGAGAGAATTGTCGGTCATAGCGAAATTTTCCGCCGTGAGTGATGCATTTTCGTATTTCTCGTCAAGTGAGCTTATACGATAGATCGCGCCGTTCTGAAGTGACGCCGGGGTGGATGGGAACATAGTTTCTTCCTCCGTTTCGTTGTCGTTTGTAAATACAGTGTCAAGTGCGCCTCCGATATCCTCCGCACACGAGCAGAGTATCATAGCGCCGAGCAAAGCCGCCAGCAATAAAAACGCGGCGGGTGCTCTCATTTGTTTTTTCTTCATAATTTATACGTGCCCTTTACGATAAGTTGAATTTGTTTTTCTCCTTGAACGCCTCGGGAGTGAGTCCGTATTTCCTTTTAAATAAGGAAATAAAATGCGACGCGTGCTCGGAATACCCCGCACGCTTTGCTATCTCGGCAACGGAGGCGTTGGTAGTCAAAAGGCTCCGCTCCGCATAGAGCAGGCTCGCTTCAATAAGGTCACGCTTCGGAGATACGCCAAAGAACTTTTTATAAACGGATGAAAAATACGTCCGCGTCAGGTGCGTATATTCTGCCATCTTCTCCACGTTCCAGCTGCCGGGGGAGACGTAAATCTGCGTGCGCAACATCTCAAAGGTCTGCCGTTTTATGTTTCCGTATGAGCTGCGCGCGGAGCTTTGCTCGATAGCAAGCCGTCTCAAAAGCTGCTCGAACATCTCCGCCGCCGGTGGAAGTATCTCGGGCTCCCAGGCGCTTTTTGACCATTCCATCTTTTCAATAGTGTCGGTTATCTGCTCCTGCATATCCGAGTAAAAGGGTGTGTTGAGCGGCAACCCCAGCGCCTCAAGCTCCGCCTCATCGTCCACTCTGAAATGAACGAAGTTGTGAAGCATCGAGTGATGCTCCGCAACGTAATGAAGCGGCTGACCTGCCGTGCAGATATAACAGCTGTTGGTGCCCATCCGCGTCATCTCTCCGCGGTAGCTTATAGTTATCGGATTTATAAAATGAACGAAAATGAGGTATACCAGCTTCTCCTTTTTGATGCTGAAGCCCCGCACTTGCTTTTTGAGGTGCATACACTGATCTATTTGTATCTTCATAAATCCACCTCCGCGAGTGTCTGTCAATTGGATTATATCATAGCGTAATGCCTTTTTCAAGCAAATCAATACCGAAAATGTACGATATGAATACCGAAAATGTATTGGATGCTCTTTTCCGTCCGCTCTTTTTGAGTGGTCGGAATGGGTGCTT
>JAZQXE010000064.1:0-16548 GCA_045632705.1 Eubacteriales bacterium
TTCAGACAACCGAGCGAAAACATAGAAAAAGTAGAGATATGTACGTTTGATGACTTTGATTATGAAAGCAGACAAATACTCAAAGTGCTGACGGAAGAGGAAACGGAAACGATATTGGCAGAAATTTCATCTCTTGTCGGCAAAACTGTTTTTATGCCCCCGCTCAGTTCCTTTGGTAAGTATGTAATTGCAATAACATATCTAAACGGAGAGATGGAATTGATAGGGGGATATTATGTTGGATACGTTACTTTGAAGGGAAAATTGAGAACTGAAAATTATGCTTTGGGATATGATAATATTACAAATATAATATCAAAATATTACGACATATCCTCCGCGACAACCGTCACAACGCAGTGACTTTGTAAATCGGTAGCTTACCGCCTACAACGGTCAGAGCATCACCTACGACGAGTGTATCACCAATGATGGCACTCAGCTGAAAAGAATCAATTAAAGAAGGTCGTTTCACTGATCAGCGAAACGACCTTCTTTATGTTTTAACGCTATAACGGACAGAGGGTGTCTTCCGCTTTTTAGGGATGGTTGCGTAACGGGTGCGGAAGCAACGGGAGAACCTTGCCCGGAAAAGGTTCTCCACCTATCCCCTACCGCTCTCGCGTACCTACGCTCAAAGCGAGAAAACGCAGTTCTTTTAGTAATAAAAGTTTTGCTCGAGCTTTTTCAAAAGCTCGGCGTCGGAGACGAACAGCTCCTCCGACGGAGAGAGCGCTTTGCCGGCAAAAAACAGAAAAAAACCTCTCGAGTGCACAGATGTGAACTCGAGAGGTTTTTGTTACTTGTTATAAATTATTCGCCAACGCCTGCGTTGTAGTTCTCGCAGAGAACGTAGAAGCTGAGTATCGGAACGAACATGCATACCGTAAGAACGATAGGATTGTCAGAGATCGCGATGTTTGCACCGGAAGCCTTGTTGATAGCAACCTGCTGCTCCATGAGCTTGTAGTACCAGTAGATGAGGTAGATGCTACAGGTAACCATTCCGAGAAGGAATGCTACGATGAAGCTGGTGATGGGCTTTACGTCGTTCTTTTCAGCGAGCTCGTTATTGTTCTTTGAGATTACGTAGAACATATAAAGAGAGTAGATACCGCAAGTAACGATATTGAGAATGAGGGCTGTGATCCAATTGATCTTTTTCATGGTCAAGATCTCCTTTATGTATGATATTGGTGAGTTCATTGTAACACAAGATATTGCCAAAATCAATACTTTATAACAAATTTGTGAACGATCTGCGAACGACGCTCTCACGCTTGCGAAAAAATAGCGGCAGCTCGTTATACTTATAGTAAATGATGACCTAAAACGCTAAAAAACCGCGTCTTTTGCGCTTGACAACCGCAGTTTGCTACTGTATAATATACTATGTATCACTATGTATCAACGGAGGAATTGAAATGAGCAATATCCCTTCCTATCAAGGAAACGATCCATACATATTTATCAGCTACGCTCACAGAGACGCCGCGGAGGTAATGCCCATACTTACCAAAATGTTCGGCGACGGTTACAGAGTGTGGTACGATCAGGGTATCGACCCCGGTACCGAGTGGGATGAAAATATAGCAAGACATATCAACGAGTGCGGATATTTTCTCGCGTTTATGTCAAAGAATTATATAGCGTCATCAAACTGCAAGGACGAGCTCAACTACGCGCGCGATCTTGAAAAGCAGCGCGTTATCGTATACCTCGAGGACGTGACTCTCCCCTACGGTATGGCGATGAGAATAAACAGACTTCAGTCTATCTTCAAGCACAAATATTCCAACGTCGAGGATTTCTACAAGACGCTTTACTCGGCTGACAATATCCTCAACTTCAAGGGAGCGGGACAGTCCTTTGCGACGGGGGCGGGCTCGAGCGCCTCTGCTGCAACGAACAACGCGGGCAGCAACGCGTTCTCCTCGTTTGCTTCTTCCTCGTCCTCCTCAAACTCCCTCTTCAACAGTGCTAACGCATCAAGCGGAGGGCTCGTACACGCATCTGAGCCTACATGGCCTGCGGGTGCCGTGAGGGAAACGAGGAACTTCACAAGCGGTGACAGCTACGACGGAGAAATGCAGAACAACAAGTACCACGGCTACGGCGTATATTCTTTCAATTCGGGCTCCAAGTATATCGGACAGTGGCAGAACGGAGAATACCACGGCATCGGTACCTTTCTCTTTGCGGACGGTGACAGATTCACCGGTCACTACGTAGACGGCAAGCGTAACGGCAAGGGAATGTACACGCACAAGACGGGCGAGCATTTCGTGGGCGAGTACAGAGACGGCGTCCGTAACGGCTACGGAGAGCTCAAGTGGCCCGACGGTGCGCACTTTGAGGGTACGTGGATAAACGACAAATACAACGGCCACGGAAAGTACACCGCCGCTGACGGTGACTGCTACGAGGGCGAGTACAGAGACGGCAAGAAGAACGGCTACGGAATATACAGATTCAAGTCGGGTTCAAGATACGAGGGCAACTGGGTAGACAACAAGTACGAGGGCTACGCCAAGTACTACTCTTCAAACGGTGACGTATACGAGGGCGAGTACAAGGATAACGAGCGTCACGGCCACGGAAAGTACACCTTCGCGTCCGGCTCCGTTTTTGAGGGTACTTACGTAAAGGGCAAGTACAACGGTCACGGAGTTTACAAATTCGCATCGGGTGCAGTTTACGACGGTAACTGGGTAGACGGTCAGTACGACGGATACGGAAAATACACCTTTGCGTCGGGCGAGTACTACCAGGGCATGTACAAAAACGGCAAGAGAAACGGCAAGGGCTCGTACTACTTTGACGACGGCTCCTTCTACGAGGGAGAATACAAGGACGGCGAGCGTCACGGCAAGGGTATATACACAAACGAACACGGAAAGAGATTTTCCGAGGTCTACGAAAACGGCACGAGAAAGAGCTCGACGCCGCTTTGACAGACTTGCGGTAATTTTGGAGAATAATATGATGAAAACAAGAATAATAGCTTCGTTGCTTGCGCTTCTTATGGCGTTTGGCGGGTGTGCTCTCACGTCTTGCGTCTCCGGCGGAAACTCAACGGACACGACACCTTCTACCACTCCCTCCACCGACAAGGCGGACGACACAGGTGCGAGCGATACTTCAAAGGACACTTCCGACGTCACGACGGACAAGCCCGTTGATACTTCTTGGGCAGACAGCGTTACTGACGACGTTACTACCGTAGCTCCCGACTCGGGCGATACTCTGCCCGAGGACCCGAGCGCAGACCAGCGCGCCGCAGCAGAGTGGTGCGATGCGGCTTTCGCTGCCGCCGAGCAGAACCGGTCGCTTGGGGCAGACGCAAAGACGGAGGCTATCGCAAACTCCTGGTCAAAGGTATATTCCGTCGTTTGCGCCAATATGGACAACGCATACGCGTACTTTCTCTCGGGCGGTATGAGCTATGCAAAGTTTGAAAAGCTGATGAAGTCCTACGCCGAGATACCTACGGCAGAGGGACTTGCACTCGGATATATCGACAGCGCCGAGCTTAACCGCGTGGACGGTGACAATATAGGCAACGCCGAGGTTTCCGCTTCCAAGGGCAGATTCAAGGCGGCGGCTATGTCCGTTGCCAAGATAGCAAAGGACGACACCGCTTCCCTTGACAGAGCAAAGGCACTGGTCAGCGCGCATCTTGACTCCTTCAAGGAGGGTATCACCGAGGCTATTACCGAATATATGGTAAGATACGATATCGAGGAAGGAAAGAAATTCCTCTCGGCGCTTCTCGGTTACGGTGTGGATGCGCACCTTACCGACGAGTACAATCGTCTTGAGGAATACAGAAAGTTCCAGGAGGAAGACCTTGTCAGCGTTAACCTCCGCGAGACACTCGAGAACATCTATACTCACTGTCTCATCGCTTTCCCCGAGATCGCGTTTGCTTCAAAGTCGACCTACGGTAACTGCGGTTACGACTGTCTCACCCCCTATGAGTTTAACTTCCTTCTCGAGTCTCTCTACGAGAGGGGATATATCATTATTGACGCCAACCTCGTTTATAACGAGGAGGACGACTGCCCCAACTACACCATCAAGCTGCCCGAGGGCAAAAAGCCCGTCATCTTTACATTTGACGACGTTACCTACGACTCGCGCAAAATGGACAGAGGAATGGTAGACAAGCTCATCGTCGACGAGGACGGCTACGTTTGCACTTACACAAAGCACGATGACGGAACCGAGGTCGTTTCCTACGACAACGAGCTTTTCCCCGTGCTTGACGCATTCGTCCGCGAGCATCCCGATTTCACCTTCCGTGGCGGAAGAGGAACCCTCTTCTTCACGGGATTTGACGGTGTGTGCGGTTATCGTACGCAGTCAGAGCCGGTAGATGATGCCGAGGCGAGACTCAACCTCGACAGACAGGACGAGATAGCGGCGGCAAAGGTCGTTATCGAGGCTCTCAGAGCAGAGGGCTGGACGTTCGGTTCACACGGCTACAATCATTCGAATATGCCGAAGATCAGCGCAGCTACGTTTAGAAAAGAAATAAATATGTGGCGTGAGGAGGTTGGCGCTATCGTAGGCGATACGGGCCTTTTCTGCTGGCCCTACGGCGCGCATACCAATGGAGACGTAAACCTCCGCAAGAACGCACAGCACAAGTACCTCTTTGACAGCGGATTTTTCTTCTTCTTCGGTTGCGGCTCCGCGCGTTATCTCGCAAACGAGCCCGACGGCTACGGTATCTTCAGCGACCGTAAGGGCGTTACGGGTAACGTTCTCGCCTATATCGGCGCAGAATACAGAAACTACCTCAGAGACTATCCCTACCTCTTCGATACCGAGGAGATCTGGGACCCGCTCCGCCGCCCCTACAAAGAGTGGCACATAGCTAAGTACGCTTGATAGTCAGAACGCGCGAAAAACTTTTGTATGATTCAGGGGGAGACCTTTTTGAGAAAAAAGGTCTCCCCCTTTCACCCCCGCCGGAAAACTTTTGTGAAAAAGTTTCCGGCGGGGGCTTTCTGTTTTTTCATACTTAAATATGAGATCTTTGCATCAAATATCGTATGTATTTCTATTGTGAATAGGGCCCGTACGATATGTTATTCGTATGGTGTTTTTATCTTTTTTTAAAAATGTGTTTACAACGCCAAAAAATGGTGATACAATGAGCTTGCCAAACAAAAACTAATAATGACGATCTTATGGGCCTACTCTCTGTTTTTTATAGGGGTTTTTTTCTCATGCTCATTTTACAGCAGATGTTGAATTTAGCAAAAACGCAGATCCGCAACTGCTGTGGGGGAGTTATACCCATATCGTTGTTTTTGTTTGGCGACAATTGGAGTTTGCGTTTTTCAGTGCGCTGACTTCGGTTGGCGCACTTTTTATTTTATAAATAAAAGAAGGCAGGTATTCATCATGAAAAACACAGTCAGACTTTTATCCGTTTTGATGGTAACGTGTATGTTTTTCAGCTCCTGTGCACAAAGCGTGGGAGAGGTTGTGAACTCGATCGTTGACAACACCGCGAGCAGTAGCGTTGTCAACAATGCAGTTTCCGGTACGGGAAGCTCAGACAACGTAAACGCCGAGCATCTTTCGAGCTCTACTCGCAATGAAGCTCTCCCCGAAAAAGGAACGTACAACGAGGGTGTGGCTCTCGTTAAGTACGAGGGTGAGATGAACGACAATGTTCTCTCGCAGTTAAATCTCATATCGGCAACTGCTCTCTTTAGCGGCTCGACTTGGTACACGGTTGAGCTTGCGGCAGGTGCTGACACCGTAGAAACTGTTTCCTATCTTCGTGAGCTTGGTTGCTTTGATGCGGTTGACTATGACTACATCATGGGTACTACCGGTCCTAAAGAGGATGCAGAGAAGAACCCGGGGTACAGCGATCAGGTAAACCTCGGTCTTTCCAATATTCCGGGCGGTTGGACTCATAACGGAAAAGCTCCCGGCGGAAGCCCCGACGTTGTAGTTGCCGTTATTGATACGGGTGTTGACTATAACCACCTTGACCTCCGCAACAACATTTGGGTAAACCCCGCGGAAATTCCCGACAACGGCAAGGACGATGACGGCAACGGCTACATAGACGATATTTACGGCTGGGACTGCGTTGGAAACGACAAAGATCCTATGGATGACAACGGACACGGTACGCACGTTGCAGGTATCATCGCCGCAGAGAACAACAAAGAGGGCGGTATCGGCGTTGCATATAACTGCAAGGTCATGGTACTTAAGGCGGGTAACTCCTCCGGCTACTTCAATAACTCCGATATTGCCGAAGCTGTTCAGTACGCATATATGAACGGTGCATCGGTTATCAATATGTCTTTCGGCGGCTCGAATATTTCTCTCGCCGTTGAAGAAGCACTTGAAAACGCATATACCACGAGTGTTCTCGTAGCAGCGGCAGGTAATGACGGTGCTTGTAACAACCTTGATTGTAGAGAATGTGACAAGGTCGGCGTTTCCTATCCCGCGGCGCTTCCTTACGTTATCGGCGTTATGAGTACCGATAAGGACGGCAAGCACCTCTCTTCTTTCTCTAACTACGACCACTACCCCTACGACTCCATCGAGTACGAGGTATATGCGGTTGGTGAAGGTGTTGGCTCTACTTGGCCGAGCAATAAGTATGCCTGCCTTAACGGTACGTCTATGGCAGCCCCCACAGTTGCAGGTATCGCGGCACTTCTTCGCTCTTATTACACCGATAGAGAAGTGTATTCTACCAAGTTTATTCAGTCGCAGATCGTAAATACGGGTACAGTGAATCCCCACATAATTATGGACGGTGAACACGTAACCGACGAGGCGCACTCTGTTGCTGACGTGGTAGAGGCATTGACCAAACTCCCCAAGCCCTCGGTAAATCTCTATGATTACTATATTGACGATAGCGTGTCTATCAGCAACAAGAACAACGGCAACGGTGTTATCGATTCCGGTGAAACTGTTCGTCTGTACATTTCTCTGCACAACCGTGGCGGTGTAGCATCAAACGTAAACGTATCTATTGATACATACCGTAGCACGGTCGGCGACGAAACTTTGACCGATCCTTATTTCACGTTTGTAAATTCCACAATTCAGATTTCTGATATCGGTACTTACTCTGTAAGAGAATCCGGCGATAAGTATTTCGAGATCGTTGTTAGTGCTGATTGTCCCAACGATTATCTCGTAGATTTCAATATTCGTTTCACATACGAGAACGGACTCGATGCTGAAGATAAGACGGTTTATGAGGATGACGGCAGACAGCAGGCGCAATTCAACGTAAGCAGAGGATATTTGCTGCCCGCTACGATTACCGAAAGTATCACATACAAGGCTGATAAGCTTTACATCGTAGGTCAAGATGTGGTAATTCCCGAAGGCGTCACAGTTACTTTTGAAGAAGGCTGTGAAATTCAGTTCTATGATGATAGAGAATATTATAATTCTCCTAAAATTATTGTTTATGGAATATTGAATTTTGCTGGAAATAGTGAGCAACGAATTAAGATTGCGCCAAATGAGAAACATTCCACATATGTTTGTCTAATAGAACTTTATGGTCAGATAGTTGCCAACTATATTGATGCAAATAATTTGTTTATCTATAGTTTTTCTAATAATTCTTTGATCAACCTGCGAAATTCTGTAATGAAACAACAGACTCTATCGAGTAGCTATATTTGCGCATATACCGAAGGCAAAAATGGTTCACAAAACTCAGGTGGATATAGCTTGATAAATAAAAGTTTGGCGTATGGTTTGTATGAAATTGAAAATTCTTATATTGAAATAACAACACTTGGGGATGAAACACTTAAAGAGGCTGATTCAATCAAAAACAGTTTCATTGTTTATTCTCCTGCGGCAGGTGTTATAGCATCAAGCTTGTTTTCAGGAAATATATTTTTATCGATTCCAACTAAAAGTGGCAATAGAGCTTCGGATAATAAATTAGTATTGGGCGAAACTCGAAACTGCTATTTTTATAGCAAAGGAAATGGACTGGACTCTATAGTTCCAATTAGGAGCAAAAATCCATCCCTAATATCTAACAACGAGTTTTCCGAACTTTATCAAAAATATGCATCTCAATTAATTACTGGTTACTACGACTCTACCGGCAACCCCACTGTTGACGTTTATGGCACCCTCGCCGATGCCTCTCTCCTTTGGCCCTATGTTGTCAGCGTTGAAATGTTCGATAAGGACGGCAATGCTATAACCACCGTCGGTCGTGAAGAAATCAAGGTTCGTGTAACCTTCAACCGTCCGATGGATAAAAACGCAGGTACGTTCCTCACCTTTGGCACGATCGAGCCTTACGGCGACTATCGCATTGACGGTGAGTATATCTCCGACACCGTTTGGGAAGGAACTTACACGCTCAAGGCACAGATCGAAAACGGACAGAATTTCCTCAAAGTCAACAACGCTTGGGCGGCAGAGGATCAGACCAAGGTTGTATTTGGCGAGTATCAGCTTCACGAGTTCACTATTGATACAACTGCCGCAATGTCGATGAATCTTCAGGCAGTAGCAAAGGAAAACGGCATTGAGCTGACATTCGCACAGGATGATTATGACACGCTTCTCGGTTACAACATCTATCGCTCTACCGAAAAGGACGGTAATTACGTCAAGCTCAATCCTGCAATCCTTCTTCCTTCCGATAGTACGTTCCTTGATGAGAATGCAGAACCCGGCAAGACCTATTGGTACACCTACACGGTAGTGCTTACCGACTTTAGCGAGTCCAACCCTGCGGGTAAGGTTCAGGCAACAGCTATGGACACCCTTGCACCGAATATGTATCACACGCCTGTAAATCAAGGATATATGAACAATAACCTCGTTATCTCTTGTACTGCAAGCGATAACGTGGCGATCTCCACTGTAACCCTCTATTACAGAGCCGTGGGAGCTACCGAGTGGAAGTCGCTGAGTATGGCAAAGCAGAGCGATAAGTACAGCGCAACCATCTTCGGCAGTGAATTGACTCTCGAAGGCATCGAATATTACATCGTTGCCACCGACGGAAGAAATACCATCAACAAGGGAAGCGCCGACGCTCCTTACACAGTTATTATAAAGGATGCCTCCGCTATCTCCCGCAAGGGTGACGTTGACGGCGACGGCGTTGTTACCACAAAGGATGCTCTCATGCTTATGCAGTGCATCAACGGAGACCTTATCCTTTCGGATGACGAGTTCCGCCGTGCAGACCTGAACGGCAACGGAGTTCTGAACAGCTCCGAAGCTCTCTGTATCTTGCAGTACATCAACGGAAAAATAAACACCTTGGAGATGTAACGCAATGAAAATGAGAAAAGTGATCTCCGCCTTTCTCGTTCTTATATGCATTTTCACAGCGGTTAGTCCTTGTATCCTCGGCGCATCAGCTGCCGAGGGAACGAGGACGGTATATGCCACCACAAATGCCTCGGCAAAGCAAGGCTCGTATGGGTATTTGTACGTATATCTTGACGACCTGACCGATCTATCGGCTCTTAACGTGTCGGTTTATTACGACACGGAAAAGATTACGGTTAAAAGTGTAACAAACAGAGTTCCCTCCGTTGTGAACGACCTTGCTACAGGCGACGGCTCGGTAAATGCTTCTTACATATTTGACGGAAAAGGCACGGCAGCAAAAACCAATCTATTTTACATTTATTATCAAGTGAACAGCACGGCAGAGATCGGAGATACTTACTTCGATATCGTCGTAAACGAAGCCTACGATTCTTCTCTTGAAGGGATGGACTTTTCAGGCTCCCGTTGTTCTCTTGAAATTACCGAAAAAACAGTTACTAAATCTTGTCAGGTTACTTCAAGCTCCACTGTATCCACTTCCGTTGGAGAAGAATTTGAGCTTAGTTGGCGTTTGAGTACGAACCAGATCGCATCAGGCTCGATGAACGTTCATTATGATCCCGAGCTTTTTGAGGTCGTCTCGGTTACGAACGGCAGCTTTTTAAAAGATAAGATTGCGGATATCAACACTGCACTTGACGGAACGATAGCAATTTCCTTTGTCGGAATAGCTTATAATTACCAATACGACGTTGTAAAGGTTCGCTTCAAGACCTTGAAAAACGTTACCGAAACCTCGGACGTAAAGCTCGTTGTTACCGATCTTTATGACAAGGAGCTGAATCTCTATTCGTGTAGCGGATATACCACGAAAGCAAGTATAGTATTCGATGAAAGCTATACCGAGGATGCACCGAGCATGAGTATAAGCTCATCCTACAATGCCGAGAGCGGCAAGGTAACAGCTATCATCAAACTCGAAAAGGATTCAATGCTCGGCGCCGGTGACTTTGCTTTGAAATTTGATACGAGATATCTGACTTATGTCTCGTCAGAGAAGGGCTTTTCGCCTACGTTCTTTAGCATCAACGACAAAGATGCTAAAGAAGGTATCCTGAAATTCTCCATCATTTCGCTTTCCGACGTCACGGATGAGCAAATCGTTTTGACGGTTGTGTTTGATGCAGAGCACTCGTGTCAGGATAAAACCGCCGATCTTGAGATCAGCGGAAGTGGGCTTACCGACTCTTTGGTAAACACGATTCAGCTTAATTTTGTTGATTCGAGTGTTATGATCCCCTTGAAGCATACGGCAGCTGCGGCAGTAGAAGAAAACTGTGTAGAGGCGACTTGCACACAAAACGGCAGTTACGACAGTGTGATCTACTGCTCCGAGTGCAAAGCGGAGCTTTCAAGAGAAGTGGTAGAGACCGATCCCGCATTAGGTCACGAATGGGGTGCGTGGGAGCTTGTTTCCTTGCCTACCGCAAGCTGTAACGGTACCCGTCACAGAGAATGTAACGTATGTTATGCCGAGGAGAACGTTGAGGTTCTCTACGCCTCGGGTGACGTTGACGGGGATGGGGCTCTGACAAACGCAGATATCGCACTTGCCATCCGCGCGCTTTCGGGATGGGAGATAAACGGTGAAATTTCCCGACTCGACGTAAACTATGACGGCAAATACAACAATCGCGAGATTTTGGCATTTATTAAAAAACTCGCAGGCTGGGATTAAGTCCATAAAAAACCAAAGGCACTGCAAACGAGCTTCGTTTGCAGTGCCTTTTTGTGCCAACCGTTATATCAGCGTCCTTGCGCGGGGGGCGTGCAGCTATATTCCGTTTTTTGTACGAGGTCTTTCTGTAATAGCTCCTCGCTAAAATGCACAATGCACAAAGAGGCAAAAGCTTTTTTGTAACAAATGCATATTATGTAAAAAGTTTTTGTCTATTTTTGTTATTATTTTATATTGAAATTTTTTCGGATATTTTGTAAAATAATTGTGTATTCTGGTATGCAGGAGTGCGTACGGAAACATTAAAATTCTGAAAGGAAACAAAAAAATGAAAAAGTTACTCGCGGCAATTCTCTGCGCAGCAATGCTCGTATCTGCTTGCGCACTTTTCACGTCTTGCGGTGCAGGTTCTACGGGAGCAGACGGCTTGACAGCATCTCCTATTGACGAGGTTGCTCTCAACGTTGATTACACCGTTCCCTCCGACTTCAAGATAGGCTTTATCTGCTTGCATGATGAAAAGTCGACCTATGACCTCAACTTCATCAACGCAGTAAAGAAGATCCAGGAGGCAGCAAAACTCTCTGACAGCCAGGTCATCATCAAGACCAACATCCCCGAGGATGACACCTGCTACCAGGCAGCTGCAGACCTCGTTGACCAGGGATGCAAGGTAGTATTTGCAAACTCATTCGGTCATGAGGACTTCATCATCAAGGCTGCAAAAGAGTTCAAGAACGTTCAGTTCTGCCACGCTACCGGAACTAAGGCACACACCGAGAACCTTTCCAACTACCACAACGCATTTGCTTCTATCTACCAGGGTAGATTCCTTGCAGGCGTTGCAGCAGGAATGAAGCTCAACGAGATGATCGAGGCAGGCAAGTTCACCGCAAACGAAGCTAAGATCGGTTACGTTGGCGCATACACCTACGCAGAGGTTATCTCCGGATACACCTCCTTCTACCTCGGAGCAAAGAGCGTTTGCCCCACCGTTACTATGGAAGTACAGTTCACAGGCTCCTGGTATGACGCAATAGAGGAAGAGAACGCAGCTAAGGCGCTCATCGCAAACGGCTGTAAGCTCATCAGCCAGCACGCTGACTCTATGGGTGCGCCCTCCGCATGTGAGGCACAGAACATTCCTAACGTTTCCTACAACGGAAGCACCGTTGCTGCTTGCCCCAACACCTTTATCGTTTCTTCCGCTATCAACTGGGCTCCCTACTACAACTACATCATCAAGAGCGCTATCAACGGCACTGCTATTGATACCGACTGGTGCGGTGGTATAGCTGAGGGCTCCGTAGTTCTTACCGGTATCAACGAGAAGGCAGCAGCTGCAGGTACTCTCGACGCACTCAAGGATATCGCAAAGAAGCTCAAGGACGGCACTATCAAGGTATTTGACACCTCTACGTTCACCGTAGGCGGTCAGTCTCTCACCACCTTCCTTGCTGACGTTGACGACGACGGAACCAACACCGGCGAGACTGAGGCTATCAAGGACGGTTACTTTGATGAATCTACCAAGCGCAGTGCTCCTTACTTCAGCGTAAGAATAGAGGGCATCACACTTCTCAACGAAAAGTATTGATCACATTTAACTACAAGCAAATAGAAGGCGGGACACTAACCTGTCCCGCCTTCATTTGATTTTCTCTTTACACATTTATTTTCGGAGGTAACGCCCTTTGGATAAGAAGATCGCACTTGAATGCAGAAATATAACCAAAACATTCGGCTCCGTTACAGCAAACCGTAACTGCAGTCTCGAGGTATATCACGGAGAGATACTGGCTATCCTCGGAGAGAACGGAAGCGGCAAGACTACTCTTATGAATATGGTCGCGGGAATATACTATCCCGACGAGGGACAGATATTCGTTGACGGAGAGGAAGCGAATATAGCTTCTCCGAAGGATGCTTTCTCCTACAAGATAGGAATGATACATCAGCACTTTAAACTCGTTGACGTTTTCAGTGCAAGCGAGAATATAGTTCTCGGAGTAAAAAAATCAAAGAAATACAAGCTCGCCGACGTAGAGCGCGAGGTAAATGAGATAACGGAGAAATACGGCTTCGTTATCGATCCCAAACAACGAATAAACACCATGTCCGTCTCGGAAAAGCAAACGGTAGAAATACTCAAGGTGCTTTACCGCGGTGCTGACATACTTATACTTGACGAGCCGACGGCGGTATTGACTCCGCAGGAAACGGAAAGGCTCTTTCGGGTGCTCCGCCGAATGAGAGAAGACGGCAAGAGCATCATAATCATTACCCACAAGATGCACGAGGTGCTTTCACTCTCCGACAGAGTTGCCGTGCTGCGAAAGGGCGAGCATATAGCGACGGTAGAAACTGCAAAGACTACCGAGGCGGAGCTTACCGAGCTTATGATGGGTAAGAAGATAGATTTGAACATTCACAGAAGCGAGCCGAAAAACGCAGTTGACAGGCTCGCCGTATCACATATATCAAGCGTCAACGAGGAAGGAAGAAAGGTCCTTGACGATATCAGCTTTACCGTAAAGGCGGGAGAAATACTCGGAATTGCGGGAATAGCGGGTAGCGGACAGAGAGAGCTTCTCGAGGCGATAGCGGGACTGCATCACCTGACCGACGGCGCGATACTTTATAACATTCCCGACACCTATCAGGTGGCAAACCTCAGAGACAAGACGCCCGTGCAGATACGAGATCTCGGTGTCAGACTTTCCTTTGTACCCGAGGACAGACTCGGTATGGGACTCGTTGGAAATATGGACATAATCGACAATATGATGCTCCGCTCTTACAGCAGAGGAAAGTCGATGTTCGTCCAGAGAAAACAACCGCGTGAGCTTGCTGACGATATCATAAAGAGCCTGGAGGTCGTCACCCCGAGTGCGACGACGCCCGTGCGTCAGCTCTCCGGCGGAAACGTACAGAAGGTGCTTGTCGGTCGTGAGATAGCAGCAGCCCCCACCGTACTTATGGTAGCTTATCCCGTACGAGGACTTGACGTGAACTCCTCGTACACGATATACAATCTTCTCAACGCTCAAAAGGAAAAGGGCGTTGCGATAGTGTTCGTCGGAGAGGACCTTGACGTGCTCATGGACCTTTGCGACAGAATAATGGTCATGAACTCCGGCAGAGTGACGGGCATCCTTGACGGACGCACCGCCAAAAAGGATGAGATAGGGTTCCTTATGACCTCAAGCACTGCAATAAAAAATGACGAGGAGGAAAAGTAATGGCAAGCGTTCAGGGAAAAAAGACACATACTCAGCTTTTTCATATCGTTAAGCGAGGAAACGGTGCCATTCCGATGTCCAGAGCCATTGCGGTACGCGTGATAGCGGTCATCTCCGCGCTTATCGTTTCGGGAATCGTCATTATGCTTCTGACGGGCAAAAACCCGTTAGACATATACAGATCCATGGTACTCGGTGCGTTCGGCACTTCGAGAAGAATACTCAATCTCTTTCAGGGAATTGCAATACTGCTCTGTATATCGCTTGCCGTGACACCTGCCTTCAAGATGCGATTCTGGAACTGCGGTGCCGAGGGACAGGCGTTGATGGGGGGCCTAGCCACCGTGCTCTGTATGATATTCTTCGGTAACAAACTGCCCCTTTGGGCGCTCATTCTCGTTATGCTTGCCGCGAGTATCGTAGCGGGTATAATATGGGCGGTCATTCCCGCGATATTCAAGGCGTTTTTCAATACAAACGAAACTCTCTTTACCCTTATGATGAACTACGTTGCCATTCAGGTGGTTGCGTACTTCCTCAAAACATACGTAAAGAGCGGCTCGGGCGTACTTTCTCCCATGATGGACTACGGCTTTCCGTATCTGTTTGGTCAGCCTTATATAATGAACATCATCATCGTCGCGGTGCTCACCGCCGTCGTGTACGTTTATCTCAAATACTCAAAGCAGGGATACGAGATATCCGTCGTCGGTGAGAGTGAGAATACCGCGAGATACATCGGTATCAACGTCAAAAAGGTAATTATCAGAACTCTCGCCGTATCGGGTGCGCTTGCGGGCGTGACGGGACTTCTTCTCGTTGCGGGAACGAGCCACACGATAGATACAAAGACAGTAGGCGGTCAGGGCTTTACCGCTATTATGGTATCCTGGCTTGCAAAGTTCGATCCGCTCTTTATGGTGCTTACCTCATTCCTCGTCGTCTTTCTTGAAAAGGGAGCAGCGCAGGTATCTACCGACTATCGACTCCCCTCGTCGATATCCGATATAGTAACCGGAATCATCCTGCTCTTCATCATCGGATGTGAGTTTTTCCTCACCTACAAGATCGTATTTGCGAAGAAAGAAAAGGAGGAAAAATAATGTTAGTAATTACGTTTATCGTCAGCGCGATAAGACTCGGTATGGCGTTCTTGCTCGGTGCTACGGGTGAGACGATAACCGAAAAGGCAGGACATCTCAACCTCGGTATCCCGGGCGTTATGTGCGTCGGTGCGTCTTTCGGCTGTTATGCGGAGTATCTCTATCTTATGTCTGCGAGAGGAAACGTCATTCCCGTCCTCGCAGTACTCATTCCCATTCTCGCAACGATCCTCGGCGGTGCTCTTATGGGACTGATATATAGTTTTCTTACCGTAACTCTCAGAGCAAATCAAAACGTGACCGGTCTTGCGCTCACTACCTTTGGTGTCGGCGTGTCGGAGTACGTGATAAAGGAAACGAACATCATCTACACGGCGGGAAGCAAATATTTCACCGCGTCTTTGCCGTTTGCCGACAAACTCGGATGGTTTGGCGAGATCTTTCTCTCCCACGGAATATTCATATATCTTGCTATCGCGATAGCGCTGATCAGCTCTTTCGTACTTTCAAAGACGAGAGTCGGACTTCACCTTCGCGCAGTAGGAGAAAATCCCGCGACCGCGGACGCTGCGGGAATCAACGTTACCCTATATAGATACGCTGCTACCTGCATCGGATGCTCTGTTGCGGGACTCGGCGGACTTTCCTTCATCATGGATTATCTGCACGGAAACTGGGAGTACTGCGTTGACGCTATAGGTTGGCTTGCGATCGCACTCGTTATATTTACGGTGTGGAAGCCCGACCTTGCCATCATCGGCTCGATCATATTCGGCGCGCTCTACATCGCGAGCAGCTATATCACGGGCACGAGCCTTGCTGCAAAGGAGCTTTTCAAGATGCTGCCTTATATCGTTACGATATTGGTGCTTATATTCACAAGCGTCATAAAGCTCAAGGGCAGCCAGCCCCCCGCCAGCCTCGGACTTTCCTACTTCAGAGAGGAAAGATAACGCGGCGGATCCTTCCGAAAAACAAAAAAGCAAGCATACGTTTTGGCGTGATACTCTTATGGGAGTACCACCCCAGTTCTATTCGCCTTTGGCGAGTTGTATTGCTACGCAGTGGTATTCGGCTATCGCCGAGTGATATTCGCCCGCTCACTGTGTGAGCGTTGCGAGCTTTTATGGCGAATAGAATATCA
>JAZQXE010000065.1:0-19221 GCA_045632705.1 Eubacteriales bacterium
GGCTATCGAGCCCAAGACCCGCGCCGGCCAGGAGAAGATGGGCATCGCCCTCGCCAAGCTGGCTGAGGAGGATCCTACCTTCCGTGCCTACACCGACGAAGAGACCGGTCAGACCATCATCGCAGGTATGGGTGAGCTTCACCTGGACATCATCGTAGACAGGCTTCTGCGTGAGTTCAAGGTAGTGGCAAACATCGGTAAGCCTCAGGTTGCATACAAGGAGACCATCAAGAAGAAGGTCGACCACGAGTGCAAGTACAAGCGTCAGTCCGGTGGTTCCGGTCAGTACGGTCACGTTAAGATCATTCTCGAGCCTAATGAAACCGGCAAGGGTTATGACTTTGTAAACGCTGTAACCGGTGGTGCTATTCCCAAGGAATACATTCCCGCAGTTGACGCAGGTATCAAGGGCGCACTTCAGTCCGGTGTACTTGCAGGTTACAACGTAGTTGACGTAAAGGTTACCCTTTACGATGGTTCTTACCATGAAGTCGACTCTTCTGAAATGGCGTTCAAGATTGCCGGTTCTATGGCATTCAAGGAAGCTATGAGACTTGCAAACCCCGTACTCACAGAGCCTATCATGAAGGTTGTAGTTACGATTCCCGACGACTACATGGGAGACGTTATTGGTGACATTAACTCTCGTCGTGGACAGATACTCGGTATGGACCCTGTATCAGGCGGTCAGCAGGTATCATCACTCGTTCCGCTCGCTGAAATGTTCGGATATGCAACTGCACTCCGTTCAAAGACTCAGGATCGTGGCGTTTACGCTATGGAGCCTGCAGGATTTATGGAAGTGCCCAAGTCCATTCAGGAAGCGATCGTTACTCAGAGAGGAAAGAAATAATTTTCTTTCCCCTCACAAACTTGCAAAGCTTGCCTTTGCATAAAACTGATTTAAAATTTTAAAAAATAAAAATTATAATTATTACGGAGGATATTAAAAATGGCAAAATCCAAATTTGAAAGAACCAAACCCCATGTTAATATCGGTACCATCGGACACGTTGACCACGGTAAGACCACTCTTACTGCTGCAATCACCAAGTTCCTTTCTCTCGGCAATGAGAACATCGACTTCATGGCATACGACCAGATCGATAACGCTCCCGAGGAAAGAGCAAGAGGTATCACGATCAACACCAGACACGTTGAGTACGAGACTGACAATCGTCACTACGCTCACGTTGACTGCCCCGGACACGCTGACTACGTTAAGAACATGATCACCGGTGCAGCTCAGATGGACGGTGCTATCCTCGTTGTTGCAGGTACTGATGGACCTCTTCAGCAGACTCGTGAGCACGTTCTTCTCGCTCGTCAGGTTGGCGTTCCCGCTATCGTTGTTTTCATGAACAAGTGCGATATCGTTGACGACCCTGAACTTCTCGACCTCGTTGAGATGGAGATCCGTGACCTCCTTTCTCAGTACGATTTCCCCGGCGACGACATTCCGATAATCCGTGGATCTGCTCGTGAGGCTCTTCTCTCCGACATCAAGGATCCTTCTGCTGACGTATATGCACCTATCAAGGAGCTTATGGACAACGTAGACAGCTACATTCCTACTCCTGATAGAAAGGCTGACCTTGACTTCCTTATGCCCGTTGAGGACGTATTCTCTATCTCCGGTCGTGGTACTGTTGCTACCGGTAGAGTTGAGCGTGGTACTGTTAAGATGGGTGACGTTGTTGAGATCATCGGTCTCTCTGACGAGAGAAAGCAGACCACTATTACCGGTCTTGAAATGTTCCACAAGCTCCTTGACTCTGCTGAAGCAGGTGATAACGTTGGTGCACTCCTTCGTGGTGTTGCAAAGAACGAGATCGAGCGTGGACAGGTTCTCTGCAAGCCCGGCTCTGTAAACCCCCACACCAAGTTCATGGGTCAGGTTTACGTTCTTACTGAAAAAGAGGGTGGACGTCAGAAGCCCTTCTTCTCTGGTTACAGACCTCAGTTCTACTTTAGAACTACCGACGTTACCGGTACTATCAAGCTTCCTGAAGGCGTTGATATGTGCCGTCCCGGAGACAACGTAAACATGGATGTTGAGCTCATCACTCCTATCGCTGTTGAAAAGGGACTTCGTTTCGCTATCCGTGAGGGTGGTAGAACTGTTGGTTCCGGCGTTGTTGCTGAGATCTACGGCTAATATTTGACGGAGCAATTCGTTAATTAACACGTGTAAAACGGGCGGCTCAAACGAGCCGCCCGCTTTTATATGTATTCATAATATCTAACATAAAATAATATATCTTTGGGGAATGGTGTAATTCCATACCGGCGGTATAGCCCGCGAACACGAAAAGTGCCGAACAGGTGAGATTCCTGTGCCGACGGTATAGTCCGGATGAGAAAAGGTAAGAGCACGTTTTTTCTTTTCTCAAGTTTTATCTTGAGATTTTTTATTTTATAAAAAGAATTCCGCGTCCCTCTTTACCTCCTCAATTTTTGGAGGAAGAACAATATGAGAAACAACAATAAAAACAACTACCTAAAGCAGCTCGTTTTGATATCGCTTTTTGGTGCTATCGGATTTATCCTTATGTTTATAGAAATGTCAGTACCGATAGTGCCGAGCTTTTTAAAGTTTGACGTGTCCGAGCTTCCCGCGCTTCTTATGTCCTTTATGTTTGGACCGATAAGCGGCGTCGCAGTTTGTCTTATAAAAAACGCACTTCATTTCTTTATTTCCTCAACCGGTGGAGTAGGAGAGTTTTCCAACTTCGTCCTCGGTGCTGTATTTTGCGTAGTTGCCGGAAATATCTATAAGTACAAGAAAACGAAAGCAGGGGCAATAATCGGTATGCTCGTCGGAGCTGCCGTTATGGGTGGCTTATGTTATTTTACCAATCTTTACATAATGTACCCGTTCTATTACAATATGATGCCAAAGGAAGCGATCCTCGGTATGTGTCAACAGATACTGCCGTTTATCGACAGTATTGAAATGTCACTTATCGTATTCAACGTACCTTTTACATTTGTCAAGGGAGTAATTTGCTCCGTTATAACCTTTGTAGCGTATAAAAAGCTAAAAAAGGCTTTGAAAATAGATTGAGTATTCTGCCGCGCAGTTCTGCTGCGCGGCTTTTTTTGTTTTATTTTTATTAAAATACGACCGTTCTATTGCAAGTTGCAGGTGAGTGTGATAGTATAATATTATAAGGCGAAATTTGGCAATTTGATTTGCACGTTTTTGCAGTTTTTCGAGGGAGGGAATAATATGCAGTCGTGGTGGAACGTCCTTGATATACTCGGCAAGATCTTTGCGCTTATTGCTATACCCTCTACCTTGCTTCTCGTTATTCATACCGTTTTCTCGGTATTAGGCATCGGAATTAAAAACAACAGAACGTCCGACGAGGGCTCGGATAACGAAAATGCGGGGACGACAAACGACCTTCGTATCGTATCCTTCAAGGCAATAGTATCATTCCTTGCTGTTTTCGGTTGGTTGGGTATAGAGCTTTTAAAGCTCGGTGCAGGCAACACGATCGTCGTTGTGGTAGGTACTTGTGCCGGATTTATCATAATGCTCATTATGGCTATCCTTTTGTGTATGCTCGTTAAGATGAATACTGACGGCAAAAACGATATAAAGATCAGCGTCGGAACGTCTGCCGTAGTGTGCAAGTCCATTCCGCAAAACAAGAGCGGACGAGGTGCCGTGTGTGTCGATATTGACGGCAAAAAACGCAAATATTCTGCAATAACGGAGGACGTCGCAGAGCTTTCCGTCGGTGCGGATACCGTAGTTGTCGGTACCGAGGGAAAAAACACACTCCTCGTTGCAAGAAAATGAGAGGTAATTTCTATGTATAACAAAAAATACAGATTCTCGGATTTTTTTCTTGATTTCCTAAAGCAGCTCGGCTTTTTCATCGTCTTCCATTTGGTTGGATACGTCGCGTATGCGCTCAGTGCAGGCCACGTTATCAGAGATGAGTTGGTAGACAGATCGACGAAAAGCACCTATCTCGTGCTTTTCTCCCTTGCTATGCTGATTGCTCTCGCTGTCTTTAAGTATATGAGAGTAAAAGGAGACGTCGGAAGAAAAACAAAGCTCATTGAGCTTTCGCGAGACGACGATTTCGACTTTAAGCTATATTTAAAGGAGCAGTACAAAAGGCTCGTTTTACCTTTTATGGTAGCTCTTATCTTTTTTGCACTGCCGTATTCAATATTTTATATGTTCTATGGCTTCGGATACGAAAACGCCCTTATCACCGAGAGATTTTTCGCTACTACGATAGCCGGAACTTTCATTTTCAGAGGCTTTATCGGGCCGTTTGTACAAGGGGCGATAGTCAGCGCCGCATACGCCTATTCACTTTACAAGATACAAAAAGCGGAGCTTGACGACCGTATGTGGCTCAAAGATGCGCCAAAGCAGGAATTCGTTGCTCAAAGTGTAAACAAACGAAAAGACAACTATAAGAACTATTGACATGTCTTCGTACTAAAGGAGGAAAAACCATGAAAGATAAAAAAGAGATATTTGTACGAGTGATAAAAATCCTTTCTTTTGCTGCCAAGTTTTTCTGTTGCATTTTTCTCTATATGTGGATACAGCAGATATGCGGTATATTCCTTGCCAGACAAACGGAAAATATGGTGTTTTATTCTGTTAGCTCTGCGCCCTTTGGATGTTTGATCGTAGGTTTTTTGTCCTTCTATTCGCTTGTCAGATACAGTATTCTCTTTGATAACGAAATAAGAGGATCATACATAAAAAAACACGAGACGATAAACACGATAAAGGAAAAAATAAGCTTTGTTTGGGGCTTCAGGCAATTTCGGATCGTGACTCTTATCGTGGCAATATTGCTTGTCATAACACCCTTTGATTTGTGGTGTCCGCTTCTCAATACCGTTGAATTAAAGGTGCTCGGAACGCTATTGTCAAAAGTTCTGCTTTTGCCTCTCGTATTTGTGTTGCTTTCCTTGATCGCCTACATAGCAATAAAGAGTGCTATGAGCTTTTGGGAGGGAGATCTGTTCCTACCTAAAAACAAGCGTTTTAACTACGGTCTATCATCGTACCTCGGCAAGATGGCAACGCTTATCCTCGCGTACACTATGGGTACCGTTATATTTATGATAGTGTTTGACCAGGTGTTAACGACGGTAGTGTTAAACGTAAAAAAATTCAACGTCAACTCTATTATCAATATAACGAACGTTGTTGTTCTGTTTGGAGTTATACCGTTTTTGATAAAACTGTTTGCTTCACTTTTAAAGAGACGTAAATTCTTCAGTCGCCTGAAACGAGTTTGCAAAGAACACGACTGCTCACTATCAAAGATAAAGCGCCCCTATGCATCTTTGTTCAAACAAAAGCGAGAGGCTAATTTTGACTTTGAGCTTGACGGCGTCAAATATGCTGTAAGAATGCTCCGAGCAAAAAACAGATATACGCCTATATTTATGTATGAGAGCGGTCAAGGAGCGTACGTTACTATCGTAAAATTTTCCAAGGTTGAGCTTTTTCGCTTTTATTCCTGGTTTGATTTCAGCTTCGATGCTGCTCCCGACGTTAAAAAGCTACTCGTCATAAACCCCGTCCCTCAAAGGATATTCGTAGAGTTTGAGGGCAGGGACGTGCTCATCGACAATAACGACAGAGTAGGTGAATACAAGATATTTTCGGGTACTGCGCTCGTAAATTCAATTGACAGACATTGTCTTCACAAGTAACTTTTAGGAGAAATTGTAAATGAAGTATTGTAAAAACTGTGGAAAGCAGGTATCAGATGCGACCGTATTCTGCCCAAGCTGTAACGAGCCGGTAGGCACCACGTCGGAGAGCTCACAGTTCATTCCGCATTCGGAGGACTACTACATAATAAAGAGTAGTGCGAAAAAATCAAGAACGATAATGATCCTTGCCGTATGTTCGGTGCTTTTTGGATTTTGCAGCTACCTTGGTCTGCTTTTCACCGCAGGAGTGTTCGTAATGGCGAGAAATCTCAATATTCCGGGGGAAGATGCGTTTTCGCGTCCGCAGAGCGAGATTGCCGAGATAAAGCGAGTGAGAAGACGCGTTCTGATAGCTAAGATCATTTCTCTCATTCCGGTTGGTTACGTGGTAATTGAGATACTTTTATCCGTAGTTATCTATCTGATAACGCTTTTACCGCCGATAAACTGAAAAAAAGCACTTGATTATAATGGTTGATGTCCTTAGCGGAGAAATTGAATAAGGGTATGGGCATAGCCCGATGCATTTGTTAAACAAATGCGAAACTTGCAATAAATACAAAGGATGCTCTATAGCCTTCCTCCGGGAGGAAGGTGGCACGCGTAGCGTGACGGAAGGAGCCTGCGTGACTTTGAGTTCAACTTAACTTCATTGTTACGCGCTCTCCCTCAGTCGCCTTCGGCGCCAGCTCCCTCCCAGAGGGAGCCTTGTTTCGTCCTTTCTTCTGCCTATATAAACAAAATTCCCACAAACCGTTTGATCGGTCTGTGGGAACTTTTTGTTGTTGCATTTTCTCCGTTAATTTATGTTTAGATCATATTTATGAATATACCCGCAACAACGGTTCTGTTCTGGAATGCGTGCTTTACGGCGGTCTTCGTGCAGTACCAGTCGGTAAGCGGTACTCTGTCGTAGGTATCGTTCATCATACGAACGACGGAAGCACAAACTGCGTCAAAGTATTCCTTGTCATCCCAGAGGCGAGTAGACCAGAAGAGCCAGTCGATCTTGGTGTAGTCAGCTCTTGAGTCGAGCGGAACACCGTATTCGTTGAGCTTGGTTTTGTAAAGCTCGATCTCGTCCTTCTTTACTGCGTCGCTGAATACGTTATAACCGAGAATATTATCCCATACCATATTGTACTTGAGCGACCAGGTGTCGTCTATATCAAATACAAGGCGCGTTCCAACGGTAGCCTTTGCATCCTTTTCCCAACGCTGTGCGTATTCACGCGCGATATTCATATACTTCTCGTCTCCCGAGAGATCTGCGTAAGCCGCAATACCGAGTATTGCCTTTACCGAGAGGTTGCAATTGTGGTTGAGATGACCTGCAAAGTCGTCGGTGCAGAGCTGGTTGCCGGGGTCGTAGCCGTATTCTACGAGGTAATCAGTCCACTTCTTGAGTATAGCCTTGTTAGCTTCGTAGAAGGATTTGTCGTTTGAATATCTGTATGCAGCCGCAACGCAGAGGAGCATATTACCTGCTTCCTCAACGGGCATCTGCTTGTCGAGTCGGTCTGGGCCGTAGACCTGTCCGTTTGCGAGAGGATACTGACCTACGTCGTGAGGAGTAAACTCAAACTTCCAAGCGTCAGACTCAGCAAACTTGATTATCGGACGGAGCATACCGAGTACGAGCTCGGGGTTGTATTTGAGGAACATCGGGATAGAAGGATACGTAACGTCGAGCGTGCCGATACAGCCGTTAGAGTGACATTCTTTGGAGAGGAAGAGAATGTTTCCTTCCTTGTCGCTGACGAGCTTGTGAGCAGCAATAGCCTGACGGTAGGAGAATTCGATAATGTGCTTGTAGTCCTCGCCGTACTTTGCGCTTTCCTCTGCGAGCTTTGCATCAAACTCACGGCAGAGAGCCTTTATCTCGGCGTATTCAGCCTTTGCAGCCGCTACCATTTCCTCAAAGGAGGAGAAGTACTTGGTGTAATATTCGTCGAGTCCCTCGCCGAAGTATTCTATGCTCTTTACCTCGTCGTAAGCGAGCATAATAACGCCCGAAGCCGCCTTTCTCTTCGTTGCTATATAGGGCTTGTCAACGTAAGCGAGATATTTCTTTGTGATAGCGAGTCTTCTGTCGGGGACGGGTGCGAAAGCAAATGCGTCAGAGTCACACAAATGGATATAACCCCAGTCGATCATCGTAGAGTCGCCCGAATATGCGAGCGGATTCTGTACGCTGTTTCCGCATGCGAGAGAGTAGGGCGTCTTTTTAAATTCAACCTCTCTGTCGGTGTCGTCAACGCAGCACTCGGTGCTGATACCGAATACCATCTCAACACCACCCTCAACGCCGTCCTTACGTTCAATGTTATATTCAACGTAACTTACGGGGCGACAGAGAATGTCGAGTCTGTCAAGAAGAAGGGGAGTGGTAAAGTCCACAGTCATCTTGAATTTATTACATTCAAACGTATATACGGTAGAGGTAGCGCTTACCGAAACGTCGGTCTGCGGTACTCTGTTAAAGGAACAAACGCGGTTTACGTTGTTTTTGTCAAAACTACAGATTCTGTAAGGCTGACCGTCTATATATACGGTCATATAAATAGGGGAAGGTCTGCCCGTCCAGTGCTTGGTGTAGCTTTCTTCAAGATAGTCGGAGCATGACCAAACGGAAAAGAAAGGATCTACCGTTATGAGAGGATAAGCAGGTGCGCGAAAAGATTTTTTCATTGTCGTATTCTCCTTTGATTTGCGTATTACAAATAAATACGATTAAATTATAACAGAAAAGTCGCAAAAAATCAATCAAGAGTGAAAAAATGATTTCCTAAAAATACATCTGTTCTTATTAATGCAAAAAATCGGATATGGCACCCGTCCACCAAGGGTAACGTGCCATATCCGACGTTTTTATTATTTTCTCTTTTTCTGCTTTGGCGCTCTGCAGTAACAAACTGTGAGCTTTTTGAGTATTCCCGCGAGCCACAGATTGATACATTCTTCCTTGACTCTCCACGACCAGTTGTCTCCGAGAGTTGAGGGGGTGTTCATTCTCGCGCAGTTGTCAAGCCCCAAGAGGTCTTGCATCTGGAGTATGCAGATATCCGCACTCGACGCCATTGCGCACTTCATCATTCCCCAGTTGTAGCCTTCGTTCTCGGACAGACGCATATAGCTTTTAGCGTATTCGAGCTCACTCTCGCTTGCCGTATCCTTTACCCAACCCATGATAGTGTCGTTGTCATGCGTTCCCGTATAGACCACGCAGTTTTTGCCGAAATTGTGAGGAAGATAATCACTTTCCTCCGTGGTAGAAAAGGCAAATTGAAGCACCTTTATGCCGGGGAAACCGCAATCACGGAGCAGTTCTTTTACCGAAGGGGTAAGAAAACCGAGATCCTCTGCGATGATATCGCACTTGCCGCATTTTTTCTTTATAGCGTTGAAAAGATCAATGCCCGGGCCCTTTATCCATTTTCCGCGGCGAGCGGTCTTATCCTTGGATGGAATAGAGAAATACTCTGCAAATCCTCTGAAATGGTCTATGCGGACGATATCGTACATCTTTTTGTTTGCACTCATACGACGGCAGAACCATTTGTAACCGTCCTCTTTCATTACGTCACATCTGTACAGAGGATTTCCCCAGAGCTGACCGTCCTCCGAGAAGGCGTCGGGAGGGCATCCCGCTACGTTTATTGGACGAAGCTCCGTATCAAGCTCAAACAGATGAGGCTGTGACCATACGTCCGCCGAGTCGTAGGCGGTGTAGATGGGCATATCTCCGATTATCGAGATGCCTCTTTGGTTTGCATAGCTCTTTAGTTGCGTCCATTGACTGAAAAAGAGATATTGCTCGATCTTGTATTGCTCTATCGCTTTGGAATTTTCAAGAGAAAACGCCTTCAGTGCCGCCCGGTTTCTCTTTTTATACTTGTCCTCCCACTCGTACCACGCAGAGCCCGAGTGCGCATCTTTGAGCGCCATAAAGAGCGCGTAGTCGGAGAGCCAGCTTGAATTCTTTTTGACGTACGCGAGATATTCGGACTCGGAAGTATCAAATCTCGATGCCACAAGACGCAGTACGGCTCTTCTGTTTTCGTATATATAGGCGTAGTCTACACGCTCTACGTCCTCCGTGTATTTACATTCCTCCAGCTCCTTGTCGCTCAGATATCCTCCGCGAGCGAGAAGTTCAAGGTCAATAAAGTAGGGATTTGCCGCAAATACGGAAAAGGACTGATAGGGTGAATCACCAAAAGACGTGGGAGAGAGGGGAAGCACCTGCCAAAGAGACTGTCCCGCCTCGTATAAAAAATCTACGAATTTATAAGCACACGCCCCGAGACTTCCTATACCGTATTCCGAGGGCAGAGAGGAGACGTGCATCAATATACCGTTTTTTCTCATTGTCCGTAACTCCAAAAAAATCATATAGCATTATGATACCACTTTTATGCGTTGGAATCAATAGCATTACTATATTTAATTATTAGGAAATAGCGGTAATTCCCGCGTCCTTTCAACCCTTGACTGCACCTGCAACGATACCTGCGACTATGCTTTTTTGTGAAACGAGATAAAAGAAGATAACGGGGATGATGCTGATTATCACCATAGCCATCATAGCACCGATGTCCTTTATGCCGTATCCTGCGTTGAGATACTGTATCTGTATCGGTATCGTGCGGTAGAGATTGAGATCAAGTACCCTGTAGGGTAACAGATAGTCGTTCCATATCCACATCAGCTGCAGTATGCTGACCGAAACGACGGTTGGCTTCATCACAGGTAAAACTATGAGAAAAAACGTCCGCAGCGGCCCACATCCGTCTATCGTTGCCGCCTCTTCTATCTCAAGCGGTATTCCTTTTATAAATCCTGAAAACATAAATACCGCCAGCCCCGCACCGAAACCGAGATATATCAGCACTATTCCGAGCGGATTTCCGAGATTGAGCATATTTGATAGCTGCGGCAGGGTGTACATTACGGTCTGAAATGGCACTACCATAGAAACGGTACATAAAACGTAAAACAGTTTTCCCATCCTGCTCTCGCTTCTGCTTATATACCAGGCGCACATCGACGTGCATATTATGATGAGCAGCGTTGACGCTATGGTTATAAATACCGAGTATATTACTGCCTTATAAAAGGGATAATTTCCACTTGTCATTCCTCGTATATAGTTGTCTATACCCGCAAAGCTATCCCCCGTCGGAATACTGAACGGAGAGCTGGAGATAGCAGCCTTATCCTTGAACGAGTTTATCAGTACTATGACTATCGGCAGGATATATACGACGGATAAAACCGAGAAAAATATACTCAGCAGCACGTCCGTGCGATTCCTTCTTTTTGTGTTCACTGTTGCAATTCTCCTCTTTTAGTGATATAAAGCTGCAATAGCGCTACCGCCGCCACGAAAATGAAAAAGAGGATGCTTTTTGCTTGCGCGATACCGTTTGCGGACAGATAGGATTCGTTAAATTGTTCAACGATGTTTCTCGCGATCGTAGCCGCCGTCTGTACGCTCTCTCCGCTCTCGAGTATGATCGACGGATTTGACGAGGTCAAGAGAGCCGCATTCTGATCGTATAGCTTAAAGGAGTTAGTCAGAGATAGAAAGGTACATATCGTGATAGACGGACGCAGTAAAGGGATGATAATACTGAACAGCGTTTTTTTCGCTGACGCTCCGTCTATTTTCGACGCCTCAATGAGCGAGTCGGGTACAGCCCCAAGTCCCGCGATATAGATTATCATCATATAACCTATTTGCTGCCACAGAAGCAGTATAACGAGTCCAAAAAACGCCGTATAGGTGTTTGAGCTGACGTTGAGGGAATAATTTGAGAGGATACCGTTGAGTATTATCTGCCAAATAAATCCAAGAACGATACCTCCTATGAGATTAGGCATAAAAAAGACGGTGCGAAAGACGTTTTTTCCCCTGAGCTTACGAGTAAGCGCAAGCGCTACGGAAAACGCAAGTACGTTTATGAGAACGACGCAAACCGCCGTAAATACTGCACTGAATAAAAACGAATACCAAAACTGTCGGTCGGTGAGTGCCTGCGCATAGTTGTCAAAACCAACGAATGACAGCTTTTTGACGGTTCTGAACTCAAACAGCGAGAGGTATATTCCCCATAAAAACGGAATCAGAAAGCCTATCAGAAAAGCCGCAAACGTGGGAAAAAAGAAGAGCGGAGCGTATCTTTTTATCTGTCGCTTGTGAGTCTCGGAGAGCCCCTTTTCACCGTGAAAGCTTCCTTGCTTTTTGCTTTTTTGAAAAACCATATCACATGCCTCGGTAGAGATATCTTGATTATTTATTTATCTTGTCGTATTCACTTTTCCAGCCGTTTACGAATGCGTTTTTCACGTCATCCCAGCTGCCTCTGCCCTCAGCGTAAGCGGTCAGAGCACTGCCCACGCCGTTTTTCCAACTCTCAGAGGGCATAGTGGAAAAATTCCACGCGACAGGCGTTTTGCCGTTTTTGATATACTCGTTTGCCGCACTTTCAAGGACGTTTTTCGATTGCTTTGCTTTTTTGAAAGGGGAAGAGAATCCCATACTTTCCGAGAGGGCGGTCGTTCCCGTTTCACTCGTTATTACCCAATAGAGAAAATCAAGCGTTGCGTTTACGTCTTCTTCGCTTGCATCCTTGTTTACGCACCAATAGTTTTCAGAGCCCGTACACAGACCTTGTTCTTCTTCGCCCTCTGCTCCTATATAGATAGGCAACATTCCGATAGACTCCGTTGATAGCTTACCTTCTCCCGTAATATCGGAGAGCGCCCAGGTTCCGTTTTGATAAAAGGCCGCTTTGCCGCTTGCAAACTCGTTTGCCGCGTCGTCACCGGTTTTCGTCGCTATCTGCGAGGGAGGGCAGGTGGCGTTATTTATATAGAGATCCCATATTTGCTTGTAATTATCAAGATACTTTCCGCTTACCTCGTTCGTGCTTGAGATGCCTTTGTCTTTGTATTCGTAATACAGCGGTACGTTTGCCAGGTGCGTCTTGAATCTCCAGTCGGACGAGCCGTCCATTCCCGCACTTGTAAAAGCTCCGTCTATATCAAAGAGCGCCTTGTTTTGCTGTAACTCCTCGGCAACGGTTTTGAGAGAGGAAAAGTCCTTTATCCCGTCTATACTTTTGATAGAAGATACGTCGGAGGCAAAATACTTGTTTAGTATATTCTTGTTGTATATGATGCCGTAGCTTTCTATTGCAAACGCAACGGCAAGTACCCTGCCGTCCTCCTTCAGCGCAAATTCATCTCCGACCAGCTCCGCGTATACTTTCGTGTCTGTTAGGTCAAGACAATACTCCTTCCAGTTTGACAGACCTATCGGGCCGTTTACCTGAAAGAGAGTAGGGGCGTTTTTCTTTGCTATCTCGCTTGTGAGCGTAGGCTCGTATTCACCCGAGGCTGCGGTGAGGATCTTTACCTCGACTCCCGTCTCTTTTTCGTATTCTTTTCCGAGAGCTACCCACGCGTCGTTTTGCTCGGGCTTGAAGTTGAGGTAATAGACGCTCGGTGTGTCCGCTTTCTTTGAGCAAGCGGAAAGGGATATCATCATTGTAAATATCAGCAATACTGATAGTAGTGTTCTTTTCATATTTCCTCCGTATTTTTACGTTTATGCTTTTATTATGTACAAAAAGAGTGCGTTATACGCCAAACGGAGCAAAAAAACAAATACGGCAACTTTCCGACCGTATAGCGTAAAAATATATAAAATACGCTTCAATGAATATTTGAAACGGCAGTTTTCCACATTTAAAATGTGTAAAATGTGGAAAACACCGCCGATTTTTCCTTGATATTACGCCATTTTCAGTTTTTTAATGTGGAAAACTGAAAAAGTTATGCACATACAGTTTTTGAATATTTATGAATATTATAGATATCTTATCCACCGCAAAACATAAAAAACAGTACCGAAAACGTTTTCTCGGTACTGTTTTTGTCTCGTTGTTTTTATGCTTTTTTTACTCGTTTACGGTGTGGAGCTTGAACCAAAAGTCAGAGCCTTTTCCGACCGTGCTGATGACGCCGAAAGCGGCGTTGTGCGCTTGCAGTATATCCTTGACGATAGACAGACCAATACCCATTCCGAGCTCTGAGCGTCGGTGGAATGAATCCGCTCTGTAATAGCGTTGCCATATATACGGCAGATCTTCTGCAGGAATACCTTCTCCCGAATCTATAATATCGATCCTGACGGTATCTGCAGACGCCGTCTGCTTTATCACTATTTTTTTATCTTCTCCCGTATAGTTGACCGCGTTTCCTATGAGATTATACAGCACTTGAGTTATCTTTTCCTTGTCAGCGTTTATCATTACGTTTTCGCTGATACTTACGGAAAAGCTATAACCCTTGCACGCTTTCATCTTTTCAAATCGGTGTACAGTCTCCCCGAGAAGCTCGGAGAGAGAAAAGACTTCACGCTTGAGCATTTTCGCTTGCTCCTGCGATTTTGATACGAGCAGAAGATTGTTTACCAGGGAATTGAGCCTTTGCGTCTCGTCTATGATGACCTGCAGATTTTCTGCCGTATTCTCTCCGGGTATATCGCGCATTATCTCCGCATATCCGCCTATCATAGTCAGCGGCGTGCGCAGGTCGTGCGATATGTTCGATATCAACTCGTTTTGCATACTTTCGATCTTTGACAACTCAGAGGCGGCGTATCCGAGCGTGCTTGACAGCTCGTCGATCTCGCGGCATCCACCGCCGTTGAATACGACGTCGTATTTTCCTTCTGCGAGCATTTTAGCGTTTTTGTTTATGTCGGATATCGGACGCGATACCTTATAGGAAAGTATCAGCGATATGACGATTGCCGCTATGATGCACAACGCCGTGATTATGGTAAGCTGCAGAGTTATCGTTTCGCTTACGGTAGATACGGGTGTGAGAGAGCAGTCGAATATCAGGAATATCTCGCTATCGTCGCTCGTTTTTTGAATGGTCGCGTATATCAGACGCTTTGATACAACAGAGTCTTCCTCTCTCGTCTGGGGCTTCGGATGTTGAACTATCCCCATATCAGCGTCGGGAAGTAATGGCGGCGTATCGTTTGTATCTATCGTCGGTAGATGCTCGTCGTCACCTACCGCTATGTCGAACAGGTCAAAAATATATACGTACTTACCGCCGTTGTTTTCTGCTTTCTTTATAAAATCACCGACCATCTCGGAGCTGAAATGACCTACGATACTGTTTTTTCTTTCGCTTGAGCTTGTGATCAGCTCGGTGCTTTGCGAGTAGACGCTGACGTTTACGTTTTTGTCGTCGGCGAGTCCCTCGGTATAGTCAACCAGATCCTCGTAGTTTACCTTCGTGTACGAGCTTGCCGCGTCGGAAATACTGTCGAGGGTAACGTAGTAGTAAAAATCATCCATAAATACTAACTGAAATACCCACAATACCGCTATCGTAAAGGTGCATAGCGCGCCGAGAGCGATAAACAGCTTCGTGCGCAGACCGAGGCGTCTTTTATATTTTGACGAGCCTTGTTCGTTAGTTTTTCGGTGCATCAAATCTGTAGCCAACTCCTCTTAAAGTAACTATAAACTTACTGTATTCTCCAAGACTGTGACGCAGCAGCTTAACGTGAGTGTCAAGCGTCCTGTCACTTCCGAAAAAGTCGTATCCCCATACCTCGCATATCAGCTTTTCTCTTGAGAGAGCAATATTTTTGTTTCGCAATAGGTAAAAGAGCAGATCGTATTCCTTCGGTGAGAGATTTACCGGGGCGCCGTCTATGTAAACGATACGAGCCGTAAAATCGACCTTGAGCCCCTCGTATTCTACGATCTCCGACTCATTGGCTGCGAGCTCGTTCTTTTTGGGCGCGCGGCGCTTGAGTATCGCGTCGATCCTCAGCATCAGCTCCTTTGGGGAAAACGGCTTTACCACGTAGTCGTCTATTCCCAGCTCAAAGCCGTTTATCTTGTCGTATTCCTCACCTCTGGCAGAGAGCATGATTATCGGCACTTCAGAGCTTTTTCGTATTTCACGGCAAGCGGAAAAGCCGTCAAGCTCGGGCATCATGATATCCATGATAACGATATCAAAGTCGTATTGCTTGCACATAGTGACCGCCGACATTCCGTCAGCCGCTTCGGAAACCTTGTGACCTTCGAATTGAGCGTATTTTTTGATCAGCTCCCGTATCATTATCTCATCGTCTACAACGAGAATGTTATACATAGCTACCTCCGAAAAAGGTTTTATTAATAGGCACAAGCGGTGCGAGAGATAATATCCTTTCGCACCGCTGTATTTGTGAGTGTTTAATTTGCGGCAGTGTCCGGCACGTACTCAAAGCAGGTTAGAGTAACGTCTACCTGGTATTCCTTACCGTTTGATACTCTTGCAACGGTTGCCTTGATAGTATCACCGACCTTGCAGTCTTTGAGTATCTTTTTGATATCGGAAAGGGTAGAAACGGTCACACCGTTTACCGAGATAAATCTGTCGTTTTTATTAAGCTCCGTGTTTTGACCGGGGTTTTCAACGTAGACGCCCGCCTTGATGATATAAGTCTGGAAGCCCTGCGTGTATCTGTAATCCTGCGTATATTCGTTTACGGTTATCGTTAGACTTACCTTACCCTTGACGTAGCCGAATTCTATAAGCTGGGAGGCAACCTCGAAAGCGTGGTTTATCGGAATTGCAAATCCGAGTCCCTCAATAGTTGTAGAGGAGGACGAGGACGAGCCTGATTTTGCATTAACTACACCAATGAGCTCTCCCGCCATATTAAAGAGTCCGCCTCCGGAGTTACCGGGGTTTACTGCGGCGTTAGTCTGGAGAAGCGTCATTTCCTGACCGTCTATCGTTATCTCGCGGTTGAGTGCGCTGATGATTCCGTTTGTGACGGTACCGCCAAGCGAGCCGAGGGGATTTCCTATTGCGATGACGTCCTCACCGAGCTTTATGGCTGAACTGTCACCGAGAGTAGCGTGTGCCAGTCCCTCTGCCTCGACCTTTATTACCGCTATATCCGATTCCTCGTCGAGTCCGACGATAACAGCCGTGTACTCGGTTTGGTCGGTAGTGCGGACGAAGATATTGTTTGCTCCCTCGACGACGTGGTTGTTTGTGATAATGTATCCGTTTTCACTGATAATTACACCCGAGCCGGCACCGCTGGTGACGTATTTTCCGTAATACTGTGACTCGGTTATATTTTCTGTAACTATCTCAACTACCGTATCCTTGACGTTTGCTATGACCTCCGTCATAGGAGTGTTCTGCGTGGTCGATCCCTCCACCTTATTTATCGTAACGTCAGCATTTACGTTTTGCTGTTCTTGCGCGTTTGAGGAGGAGTTGTCATTTTGCGTTTGATTTATTTCGTTTAAGTTTTGTTTTTCAAGGAAGCGGTAAGCGAGCAGAGCTCCGCCTATTCCCATAATAGAAGCGAGAATGATGACGAAAAGGCACAACGCCGCAACGAACGCGATAATTACGCCGTTACCCTTTTTCTTACTCTTTTTCTTTTGCGCGGGGGAGCTTTGTGTTCCAAATGAAGCGTCGTTTGAAAAGGTATAGCTTGCCTCTGCCGCTTTGGGAGCGGTGTCGTTTACCGTGTCGTTTCCGACGCCGTTGTCAGTGCTTTGAACGTTAGTAGTATCTATATTGTCGTTTTCGTTGAAATTGTTTTCCTGCATATTTTTCTCTCCTTTCAAGAGTGAGACTTGAGAGTCGTTTCGCTTTTCGTATCTTTAGTATATCCGCATAATGTGACGGTTTTATGACTGTTAAAAAAAAGATTTTTGAAAAAGAACCGAAAATTATTTTCCGTTTCTCTGACTGTCGAGGTAATTTTGCAGGATTATCTGGGCGCTGAGCGTGTCTATTACTTGTTTTCTTTTTTTGCTCTTGATATCGGTGATGCTGAGCATTCTGTGTGCCTGCATAGTAGAAAGACGCTCGTCGTACATTACGATATCACAATCCGTAAGCTCTCCCAGTATCTCTGCAAACGCGCGTACCGTCTCGGCGCGCCATCCCTCAGAGCCGTCCATATTTTTGGGCAGTCCGACGACGATCTTTTTGCATCCGTTATTTTTTGCGGTATTTGCTACCTCTTCCGCAGTGCTTCTCATTCCTCCGACTGAAATATAACCTATTCCGGACGCGAGAAATCCGCTTGGGTCGGAGCATGCGAGCCCCGTTCTTTTATCACCGTAATCTACACCGAGTATTTTTTCCATATCGTTCCTGTTCTGTCGTGAATTTTTATTTCTTATGTCTTATTCGATGAACATCGCGTCACCGAAAGAGAAAAATCTGTACTTATCAGCAACGGCACTTTCGTACGCACCCATTATGTAGTCCTTGCCCGCAAAAGCCGAAACGAGCATCAGCAGGGAGGACTCGGGAAGGTGGAAGTTCGTTATCAGTGCGTCCGTCGCCTTGAACTTGTATCCGGGGTATATAAATATCTTCGTCATACTGCATACGGGACGTATCACGCCGTTTTCGTCTGAGGCGCTTTCAATCGTTCTGCACGACGTCGTTCCGACGCATATCAGCCTTCCGCCCGCCTTCTTTCGCTCGTTTATTATGTCCGCCGCTTCCCTCGTTACCGTGATGAATTCCGCGTGCATAACGTGGTCGGTTATCTTCTCCGCCTTGACGGGTCTGAAAGTACCGAGTCCGACGTGCAGCATTACGGGTACCACAGCGGTACCCTGTGCCTTTATTTTGTCAAGAAGCTCCGTAGTGAAGTGGAGTCCCGCCGTCGGTGCTGCAGCAGAGCCGCGCTCGTTTGCGTAGACGGTCTGATAACGCTCGTTTGGCGTGTCCGTGTTTTGTATGTACGGAGGGAGGGGCATTGCTCCTATCTCGTCAAGCAGAGCAAAGAACTCGTCCTTCTCCGAATATTCAAAGCGGACTATTCTGTTTCCTTCCTCAACTATATCGAGGACCTCCGCTTTGAGTTTGCCGTTTCCAAACTCAAAGCGAGCACCGACCTTTGCTCTTTTACCCGGGCGTGTCAGACACTCCCAGGTGTCTTTTTCTTGTGCCTGCTTCAGAAGAAGCAGCTCAATACTCTTCTCGGGCGCGTCTTCTTTGTGTCCGATGAGTCTTGCGGGGATAACTCTTGAATCGTTTATTACCAGCACGTCCTCGGGACGAAGATAATCGATAATATCTGAAAAAACGCGGTGTTCTATCGTTTTTTTGCTTTTGTCAAGACACATCAGACGAGAAGCGTCCCGCTTTTCTGCGGGATGCTGTGCGATCAGCTCTTCGGGCAGATCGTAGAAAAAGTCGTGTGTCGTCAGATCGGTCGGCATTCTTGAATTTTCTATCATTTTGCTTTTTCACTTTCGTAAATATCTCATATAATGAAAAAAGAACGTAATTTTCACTCTTTATTATATCGCATATACGTTATTATTTCAAGATATTTTCATAGATAGGAGTAGTGCCTGATGAAAAAAAGCGATAAATTCAAAAAACGGATAGTATTCAGCGGAATAGCCACCGCCCTGATAACCCCATTTCGAG
>JAZQXE010000066.1:0-5740 GCA_045632705.1 Eubacteriales bacterium
GTTGACTATATCCGAGTAGATGCTGTCAAACTGCGAAAGATCAAAGGTGGGATAAGACGCGATACAAAGTACTGCGTTAGTGCGGGGGTCGAGCGCAACGATAGCGCCCGCGTCAGCGTCGGCACCCGACATATCTCCGCCTGCCGCAAGACCGTCTGCGGCAACCTTTTGCACTCGGTAAGCGAGCGAGTCCTCCGCCACTATCTGAAGCTCAATGTCGATAGTGAGACGCACGTCCTTTCCTGCTACGGGCTCCTTTATCACCTCGGTGGAAACGATATTTCCGTCCTTGTCCTCGGTGATGCCGAGGATACCGTCGGTACCGTGAAGATAACTTTCAAATGCAAGCTCGACTCCGTCAAGTCCGACGACCGCGTCCATGGGGTAACCGAGTGCGACGTAGCTCTCAAGCTCCGACTCGGGTATCTTTCCGACTCTTCCGAGTACGTGCGAGAGATATCCCGGGTACTCGTAGTGACGCTCCGATTCGATGCGCGTCGTAACGCCGCGTGCGTTTTGTTCAAGCACCGCGCAGATGAGCGCAACGTCAGCGTCCTCGCAAAGAACGTATTGCTGCTCGGGGCCAAACTGCTTGTACGCCATATCGTAACGGCGCGAGAAGATAAGCAGAGTATCCTGCTCTGAATAAACGTAAACGCCCTTGCCGTCAACGAGTCCCCAGCGGGACATAAGATAAGAGACGAAGCCCTCGGCGCTCGTATTCTCCGAAAGCTCATAGCGCGAGAGCATCCTCGTCAGTCTGAAAGAATCCTCTCCCGTCGCATAGCTCTCCTTGTAGGCGGGAGTGCCGAAAATACTCTCAAACGGGAAATATTCTATCTTTGCAAGTGCATCCTCTCCCGAGGTGTCGCAGACCAGCTTTTCGGTATTCAGCACCAGCTCGTTCGTCTCGCTCTGCGTCCAGGGAAAATCTCCCCAATCGTAGACGACGGCTCGCGTATAGTCGTTGGTAACCAGCGCCTTGCCGTTGGTATCGTATATCTCACCGCGCACCGCAGTTATCGTCACGGTACGGGTATACGTCTTTTCATCGGCACTCGGCGCAAGCGGAAGAGGATCGATTATCTGAAGGCTCGCAAGGCGAGCGCAGAATACGGCACATATCACAAGCAGGATAGCTACGATAGTGATATAGCGCATTATATTCGTTTGTGTTTTTCCGCTCATAGCTTCCTCCTTGTCTTTTAAAAATCAAAAAATATAACGTCGCTGCTCCGACGGGTATTACATCTTTACGTCCGAGCCGTCTCGTCCGATACTGAGAAGAAAGGACACCAAACGAGTCAAAACGAAAACTACGGGAGCGCACGACACGCTGAAAACGTACTCGCCCACAAGCACTCGCGAAAAGAGCGCGTCAAAGGCGATATCAGAGCTGTCAAGCGTGACCGATATCAGCGTCACGGCACTCCTGAGTACCATAAAAACGGCACAGTAGAGCATATAAGCGCCGAAGTGTTTTTGAAGCACTCGGCAAAACAAAAAAGCCGCAACGCATCCCGTCATCATATAAAAGAGCGGAAGTATGGAAAATCCCGTGCTTCCGACGGATTCACTCGCAAATCCCGCAAGCATACCGAATATTGCAGCGGCACGCTCGTTTTCAAAATACGCGACGGCAATGACTGCACACAAGATAAGGTCTGGGACGGCTCCCTTGTATCCGAAAGAGGGGATAAAGGAGCTCATCGTGCATATCAGAAACACCGCAAACGCCGCGTACGCGACTATCTTTACTATCTGCGAGGGGGTGACTCTGAAAAACACCTTTTTCATATCATTCACCCTTTGCCTCGTACGCTACGACGACCATTACTGCGTCAATAGCGTCAAAGTCGACGTAAGGCACGACTATCGCGTGCAAACTTCTGTCGTAGGGATCAACGTACACCTCGACGACCTCTCCGACAGAGAGCCCCTGTGGATAAAGAGATCCCATGCCGTTAGTATATACCTTGTCTCCGACGGCAATATCAGCGTCGCTCTGCGTGCATACTATCTCGCATTTCTTCTCAAGCGAAAGCTCGTAGCTGCCGCAAAGAACGCCGAGCGCACCCGTTCTCTCGGTATATACTCCGACACCCGAGCGCTGATCTGTTATAGCGACGGCCTTTGACCAGGTGAGTCCCGCCTCGATAATATAACCGACGACACCGTCCTTTGTGATAACGGGCATATTCTTTTCTATTCCCGCCGTCGTTCCCTTGTTGAAAGTATAGACGGTACGGGTATTGGTCGTTTCTCTGCCTACTATCTTTGCGTCTGCCAAAGTAAAGGTATGATTTATCTTTTTTAGTTCAAGATACTCGCGCAGCCACTCGTTTTCCGCTTCCATAATAGAGGCGTCGTAGACCTTCTCCCGCAGAGATTCAAGCTCTGCGCGGAGGCGTTCGTTTTCCTCTTCGAGTCTGTCGTAGCCCTCAAAATATCTCGCGTATCCGCCGAGCGCACCGCCGACGTACGACGCCGCTCTCTGAAAGGGAGATAACACCGCAACGACAGCACCCTTGACGGCGGCTCCGTGCCCCATGGCAGTCAAAACCGTCGGAAAGATACACAAGGCTATACTGATAATAAGCACGACCGTAAAAAATCTGCTTTTAAAAAAGCCCTTCATAAATTACTCCTATTTGGTTCGGTATTCAAGAAGCCCAAAGGCGTCGCCCTTGTCAACTACCTTTCCGATCCCCTTGATAACGCTGTCAAGCGGTTTTTGTGCAACGTAGGAGTTTACTCCTGTTGCCTTGGTCACCATTCTGTCGATTCCTCGGAGCATCGCACCGCCGCCCGTCAGCCTGATGCCGCTGTCGTATATATCGGCAGAAAGCTCGGGGGGTGTCTTTTCAAGCGTGTTTCTGATACAGTCAACGATATGTAAGAGCTGCTCACTCATAGCCTCGCGCAGCTCTGCGCTTGAAATATTCAGAGTAGCGGGCAATCCCGATATCAGATTTCTGCCTCTTATTTCAAGAGAGCCGACGTCCGTCGAGGGATCGACCGATCCTATCGACTTTTTGAGCGTTTCCGCCGTCACGTTACCGATGAGAACGTTGTATTTTCGTTTCATATAGGAAACTATCGCGTTGTCGATAGCATCTCCCGCAGTTCTCAGAGAATTGGCAAGGACGAGTCCTCCCATACTCATTACCGCGACCTCGGTAGTACCGCCACCGATATCGACTACCATCGTTCCTCTCGGTGAGCCTATTCTCATATCCGCACCGATCGCCGCCGCTATCGGCTCCTCTATGAGTGCGACGCTCTTGGCTCCCGCCTCAAGCACCGAATCCTCGAACGCTCTCTTTTCAACTCCCGTAACTCCGTACGGAACGCACACGACTACTCGGGGCCTATTGAAGATGAGCGAGTGTCCTATTACCTTTATAAAAAACTGATGGAGCATATTCGCCGTGACCTCAAAGTCGGCAATAACGCCGTCCTTGAGCGGTCTGTACGCCGTGATGACTCCGGGGGTCTTTCCTATCATCAGCCGAGCGGCGTTACCGACGGCAAGCACCTTGTTCTCGTGCTCATCCACCGCCACGACCGACGGCTCGCGCAGCACTATACCTTTTCCTTTTACGTGGATAAGGGTATTCGCCGTACCGAGATCTATTCCTAAATGCTTCAATTTCTTCCTGCCTTTCCGAAGAGCAGATACTCTCCGTACCTCTCCGTTGTCGTTTTCATTATGCTCAGAGTCTTCTGAACGCCCCATCGGGCGCTCTGCCCTCTCCGTAAGCCGAGACTATCTCCCTTATCCTTGCGGGACTCTCGTCGGAGAAGATGAAATGCGGAGCGTAGCTCCCCGCTCGTCCGAGCTTGTCCATTTTGTCTGCCATATATATCGGGACGCTGTTGTATATCGTACATCTGTGTCCCTCCGAGCCGAACGCCGCAAAGGACGCGCCCGTTCTGTCCTTCAGATAGTACGGCTTGCCCTCTTTACATTCCGAGCAGCCGCCGTCCTCCTTTATCGGACACTTTTGCGTAAGCATAAGCGGCACCTTGCCGTACACTATAACGCTTTTTTTCGTTTTTATATCCTTCATACCCGCTATCTTCATCTCGGGAGAAAGGATGACCTCCTCGGCTCCGAGCTCTTCAAGCATCGCTGCCGTCAGGGAATTGGTGCAATTGAGTCTGAAGCCCGCCGTCACCTTATATCCGAGACTGCGCGCAAAGGGTATCTGCGAGAGGTTGGAGCATATAGCGTATCTCGCACCGAGCTCGCGTGAGCGCTTTGCCGTTTTTTCAAAGCTCTCCCACTCACTGTCAAATACCACGGCGTCGAATATTACGCCGTTTGCCTCCGTTCCCTCTCGCATCTCGGATGCGGGAAGGTATATCCTGTCTATATCTTTTTTCGTTACGCGGCTCTTGATAAGCTGCTCGGCACTCGTAAATACGCAGGATGATCCGAGATCGTTGTCGCTCGCCTCCCTCGCATCCGACAAGTGCGAAAAGTCGGCAAGGACTCGCTCTCTTCTGCCGGAGAGCGCCAGGTCAAGTGCTTCCGTCGCTTCTCTTCGCAGAGCGTTGAGCTCGCTTACTCTGACGTAAACGTCGGGATCAAGCTGAAGCTCGATATCCTGCGCCTCGTAGCTCGTTGCACCGAGCTTTGAAAGAGAGCGAACGAGACACTCCTCGTCTATCGGCGCGCTCTGTGCAGGCTGTGCAACTACTCCCTCCGCACAGACTCTCACGCCCGCACGCTCAAGCTCAAGAGAGACCGGCTCTCCCTTTTTTACCTTGCATACCATCTTTATCGGTATTTTTTTCTTTAATCCGCCAAAGGACGCAACGCCATCGCTGTTCTTTTTGTCCTCGTCGGTACGCACGCCGCACATTCCGTCGGTTTTTGAAACGAAATATCCGTCGGTAAAGCCGCTCCTGCAAAACAGACGCTCAAGCTCGCGAACGTCAGCGGGGCTTGCGTTCTTTTTCTCGTCGAGAAGTCGACGGTATACCGATACCGTACCGTAAACGTACTCGGGCGTTTTCATTCTGCCCTCTATTTTCAGGCAATCAACGCCGATATCACAAAGCTCCGTCAGGTGAGTCGCGAGGCAATTATCCTTGAGCGAGAGCAGAGGTCTGCCGTTATATAGCAATCGGCAAGGCTGAGCGCACTCACCGCGGTTGCCGCTTCTCCCTCCTACAAGAGATGAGAACAGACACTGTCCCGAAAAGGAAACGCAGAGCGCACCGTGAACGAACGCCTCGATCTCGGCGCTCGCGGTGCTTTTTATACTGTAAAGATCCTTTGCACCAAGCTCGCGCGCAACTACCACTCTCTCGTATCCGCGCTCGGAAAGGATGCGCACGCCCTCAGCGTTGTGTATGCTCATCTGGGTGCTGGCGTGCAGTCTCACCCCGTCGATAAGGTGGGTGAGCGCCTCTGCCGCACCGAGATCCGCAACGATAAAAGCGTCAGCCCCACATTCCCAGAGATACGCCGCGTACTCTGCCCACTCGGACAGCTCCCTCTCAAAGACGAGAGTATTGAGCGTGACGTACACCTTCACGCCGTATCTGTGGCAAAGAGAGATGGCGTCCCTGATAGACTCACGGTCAAAATTCCGCGCAAAAGCTCTCGCGTTGTGCTCTCCGCCGAGATACACCGCGTCCGCTCCGCCCTCTATTGCCGCGCACAACGCCTCGTATGAGCCCGCAGGCGCAAGAAGCTCCGCTATACCGCCCATAAAAGACCGTCCTC
>JAZQXE010000067.1:0-15599 GCA_045632705.1 Eubacteriales bacterium
AGCAAAGGATATCTTGAAGTTGATACTCCTATCCTCACCCCCTGTGAGATAGGCGCATCTGCGCGTCCCTTCGTTACGCATCATAACACGCTTGATATGGATATGTATCTTCGTATCGAGACCGAGCTTTACCTCAAGAGACTTATCGTCGGCGGTATGAACCGCGTATACGAGGTTGGACGTATTTTCCGTAACGAAGGTATGGATACCAAGCACAACCCCGAGTTTACCACGATCGAGCTTTATCAGGCATACACTGACTACAAGGGAATGATGGATCTCGTTGAGGAGCTCTACAAGATGCTCGCGCAGAAGATCTGCGGCTCTGAAAAGATCACCTATCAGGGCAACGAGATAGATATGGGCAAATGGGAGCGTCTTACGATGGCAGAAGCCGTCAAGAAGTATGCAGGCGTAGACTACTACGAGTGGAACAGCGACGAGGAGGCTCGTGCAGTTGCAAAGGCAAAGCACGTAGAAGTACCCGCTGATGCAACCAAGGGAACTGTTCTTATTGAGTTCTTCGACGCTTACGTTGAGGACAAGCTCATTCAGCCTACGTTCATCTACGATTACCCCGTAGAGAACAGCCCCCTTGCAAAGCGCAAGCCCGACGAGCCCGCATTTACCGAGAGATTCGAGTACTTTATCAATTGCACCGAATTCGGTAACGCGTTCAGCGAGCTCAACGACCCCATCGACCAGAAGGAAAGATTTGAATATCAGGTAGAAAAGAAGAGAGCGGAGGATCCCGATACGAAGGCACAGGTAGACTACGACTACGTCACCGCGCTCGAGTACGGTCTCGCCCCCACGGGCGGCCTCGGATTTGGTATAGACAGACTCGTTATGCTTCTTACCGACTCCCCCTCCATCCGTGACGTCCTCCTTTTCCCCACGATGAAGCCGTTAGACTAAAATTAAAGGACTATGACCGAAAGGTCATAGTCCTTTTTGCTTTTATGCCCAATGTAATTCGTAGTAATACCACTTGTCTGTTATCTTCTTAATGAAACACCAATCTGTACCATTGTTAGGTTTCCCAAAATATGTACCACCGTCTGCTTCATATCTTTCTCCCAAATTGCCACCTGAATAAAAGTCGGGAACTTCAATATCATTATTGGCGGTGTAATAATAACCGTAATAAACACCACCGATACTGAGTCCTGTTGCTTCATAATCAAAAAACTCGATTTCTTTTTCGGGTGAAAGAGTATCAATGTTTTCTAAAACATAGCTTGATATTTCATTGTATCTTTTGGTAGATACAGACATTCCCTCACAGGCAGTGAGTGAAAATATCAATAGTAATAAAAATGAAAACGATAAAATCTTTTTCATGTATAATACTCCTTTCGTTTCGCTCATTATACCATAAAATCAATAAAGTATCAACGGATTAGTTGAAATTGTTATTTTGGGCCATTTTTTAGACCATTTCAGAGGTATGATATATCCCGAAAAGGTAAGTTGAGGTAAGATATTGGCATAAGCGATTTTAAGCCCTTTCATACTCCCCACGATGAAGCCACTTGACTGATAAAATTAACACCCTATGACCGTAAAAAGTCATAGGGTGTTTTTGCATCTCATATTGATAAAGGAACGAGTTAATTACGTTTTACTCCCAAATGTATTCTATTTTGTCGGGAGCAATTTCCATCTTGCCGCCCCAAAGTTTTTTCTTAATCATAACATAAAAATCTAAAGTCATTTGATTAAAGCAATCTACGGAATAGCTGTACATTATAAGTTCTTTTCCGTTCAAAGGTTCTACCGTATCATAGAACTCTTTCTCTTTTTTGCCGTATTTTAAACACAAATTAACAAATTCTGTGTTGTGATATTTGATGGTTAATTTGCGATATTCATCAAACCAATATGTAACGGGTGGAGCATCGAAATAGTTTTGCAAATTATCAAATGTTAAAACAAGAGTGTTTTGTTCAAATGTTGCAACAAATGAACAATCGTGCATAGGGTGCGCCTTGGAAAACAATTCACTTTTTTCGCTAATTGATAATAATTCTGTTTTCATCAAATCAACTCCTTTTCGTCATTTGAATCATAAACATACAAGTCAATATCAATATCTGTTCTTGTTGCATGACAAAAATCAATCACATCTAGAGATGGAGCGAGGCAGGGATTTGTATCATCTACATAAATCGTTGGTACAACTTCCAAGACAAAAGAAACGTCGTTTTGTTCTCTTATTTGATTAAGCAATGAGATTTTGTCCTGCAACACTGAAATGGTTTTTCGCATTTGATTTCCAACTTCAACATCATATTCTGTACATTTTCCGATTTCCCAAAGAGCAAAATCGTATTTGGAGCCGTTGCGTCGTAAATCTCCGATTTTCCAAGTTTTCTCGGGAGTGAGGTTTAATAATTCAGATACATCATCGGGGTTGAAATCTCCGACTATCTTAAAATATGTATAGCAACTATTTCGGGTGTTCACCATAATCCCCCTTATGCAATTTTAAAAATCTTAATTAAATTATACCATAAATTATTCAAATTTTCAATATTTCCGCAACCATCATGAGTTGTAACTGCCTACGTATCGCAGGGCGGTGCGGTAGAGGAGCAGCAGGGCGGTGCTCAACAGAGCTCCGCCGATGATATCGGAGAGCCAATGGACGCCCGAGAGGAGTCTGCCTATCACCATAAAGGCGGTAAAGGCAACGAGGGCGACGGTGAATAGAGCAGAGAGGGATCTGATCGTGATACGCCTTCTCAATTCTATGATCGCGCTCGGAATAACGCACGTTACAAGCAAGGTCGTAGAAGACGGATAGGATGCCTCGAGAGCTCCTTCTATCAGTATAGGGCGGTAATTTACGACTGCTATTTCAAAAAAGAGAAATACGACCCCCACAACGACGTAATAGACGCCGAGAATGAGGATACTGACGTCGACTCGTCGGAGACGGCGCCTTTTGATCAGCTGGACAAGTCCAAGGAGTGCAAAGCCCGCTACGATCGCGAGCGGTATAAAGCTGAGAGCATCTGTCAGCTCGTACAGTGCCATATTTACGCCCGTGAGACGATGAAATGAACCATTGAGGGTTGCCAGTCCCACATCCGTGCCAAGAGCGCCTATTGGACTTACGTCGATGAGGCAAACTATCACCGTCCATATAATGAACGATGCAAGCGCGACGGAGGAGCAGAGGATATCTTTTTTCAGTTTTGCTTTCATGTGTTTTACCTGCCTTAAGTTTTTGTTGTAAACACATAATAAAGCAGTTGTGCCATCGGCGCAAGAAACGGCAGGTCACGTCGGTGACACTTATCGTATCATTTGATCTTTTGAGTCAAAATGACCTTTACCGAAAGCAGAATAAAGGTGAGTACTGCCGCATACGGCTGGAGGCTGATGACGAATAATAACACGGCGGCGGTGCTGAGTAAAAGCGAGAGCTTACCCTTGATGGCTACCCAGAGGGGCAGGTTGCAGCTTTGCAGGGCAAGCGTGAGCAGTCCCGTGAGTATCATCCCGATCACGACTGTATAGTAGCCGACAGAGAGGTAGGGGGATATATCGACCAGCTCTATGAGAGAGAGGGCGCGTATGGCTTCTTCCGTGCGCTCTCCGAACAGAGGAAGCACAAACAGCATTGAGGCGCTCACGTCAAGTGAGCCGAATAGCAGGTCGCGCGTGCGCGCTTCCTTTTGCTTTGTGTCTTTTTCGGCAAGAGTCAGAAGCTGCTCACCCGAGAGCAGCTCGTCGAGTGTTATGTCAAATACGAGCGATATCGCCCGCAGAGAATCTATGCTCGGGTAGCCTCTTCCCGATTCCCACTTTGACACTGCGGTGCGCGAAACGAACAGCGCGTCCGCGAGCTGTTGTTGCGTCATTCCTTTTTGTTTTCTCAGTTCTTGCAGCTTTGAGTTGAATTCCATAGTGATGATCCCTCGTATGATCTGTCGTGAATTTCATACCCATATCATAACACAAGCAAAATGAAAACACAATACGGGACTTGCAACTCGGGGGCTGTATGAGCACCGTTTTAAAAAACATTGCAAATCCTATTTTCTTATGCTATACTGAAAAAGAAGATATTTCGCCGCGTATCTTGCGGCAGGCAAAGCGGAAAATATCAAGCGAAAGGGAAAGAAAAAATGAAAATAAAAAAGTTGATTTTAGTAATTTCGGCAATAACCTTTTTCTGCGCTATCTTGTGTGTCGGAGCGAATGCTCGTTGGGATTATGAGTGCATAAACTGCGCGGGCGCGGAGGGACTTCACGGAGAAAACGTGAAGTGGTACTTTGATGCGGGTTCGGGAACGTTGACTCTCGAGGGAGAGGGATATATGTCACGTCACGCTTACTATGCCGACGGCGGTTGGGAACCGTGGGATTCGGTGGTTGGCGAGATCAAGCACGTAGTTATCGGCGAGGGTATCGTAAACGTTGGACTTGCCAGATTTGCTTGCCTTAATAAACTCGAGACGGTAACCTTGGCAAATAGCGTTAAAGTGATAGAGGAAGCTGCTTTTGCTAACAGTCCTAACCTGAAATCTATTACAATGTCGGGTGTTACGACTATTGGGGAGAGTGCTTTTTCGGGATGCGGATTTGTCTCAGTTGAAATACCCGACAACGTAACGAGTATCGGTGACCGCGCTTATGCACTGTGTTATTCTCTTGAGAGTGTAGATATAGGAGACGGGGTGGAGGTCATCGGTGATAGTGCTTTCGTGAGCTGCTCCAAGCTTTCCTCGCTTAATATAGGAGAGAGTGTGAGCGTTATCGAAGAGCTGGCATTTAACGGCTGCAGTCTTGTCTCTCTGACTTTGCCGGAGGGAATTGAGGAAATAGGAGACGGGGCGTTTTCGTATACGCGTATTGAAGAGTTGACCTTGCCAAACAGCTTGAAGACACTCGGCTATGGCGCGTTTTCGGGATGTCGGTCTCTTTTGCGCGTTACTATTCTCGGAGCGACAGAGATAGGAGGCAGCGCATTTGGTGATTGCTACTCTGTTGAAAGAGTAGATATTCTCGGCCCCGTTGTGAGTATTGGCAACTATACCTTCCACCGTGAACCGATAAAAGAGGTGCATATTTCCGATGTAAACCACTGGCTCGGCATTGAATTTGCTTCGGCAACCGCAAATCCGGCGTTTAGTGAAGAAGCAAAGCTATACCTCGGAGGTGAGCTTTTGACCGAGCTTGTAGTACCCGAGGGAACGACGAAAATAAATAATTACGCTTTTTATTACAATGATGATCTGACTTCCGTGTCGTTTCCCAAAACTCTTCGGAGTGTTGGCGAATACGCTTTTTGCTATTGCGGAGCCGTATCCTTTGTGGATATTCCCGATAGTGTGAGCGAGATCGGAGCTTGTGCGTTTTCCGATATGGCAAGCCTTGAGAGTGTACGTCTCGGTACGGGTATTGTATCTGTAGCTGAGAGTGCATTCTATAACTGGAACGTCAGAGAGGTGCACGTTGACGACCTTGCCGCTTTTTGCAATATAAAGTTTGCAACCGCCTCGTCAAATCCGTTATACGGCGGCACGTCACGCTTGTTTTTAAAGGGGGAGGAGCTGACGGAGCTTGTCATAGGTGAGGATATAACGAGTATCGGAGCATACGCCTTTTACTCTTGTTCGAGCATTACGAGCGTGGCTCTGGGAGAAAACGTCACGGAGATAGGCGTTGAGGCTTTTTACGACTGCAACGCTCTGAAAAACGTGATCATTGGCGGCGGTGCCGATATCGGAGCGAGAGCGTTTTATAACTGCTACAAGCTCGAGAAGGTCACGCTGTCGGAGGGGATAGACAGTATTGGAGATTCGGCTTTCTACTCTTGCGTTTCGCTTGAGGGAATAAACATACCGGCCAGCGTAAAGACAATTGAGCAATTGGCTTTTTATAACTGTGCAAAGCTTGTTGAACTTACGCTTCCCGGGGGTGTTGAAGTTATCGGAAGACAAGCGTTTGATACTTTCGCAAATCTGACTTTGCGTGTGAAGGTGGGCTCTGCCGCTCATATCTATGCAAAGGCAAACCACGTCCGTTACAAGCTTTACGACTACATAGCGGGAGACGTTGACGGAGACGGAAAACTCACGAACGCCGATATTGCTCTCGCGATTCGTGCGGCATCCGGCTGGGAGGTCGGATACGGTGCGGACACGGCTGACCTCGATATGAACGGAACTATAAACAATAGGGAACTGATGTATCTTATCAAAGAACTCGTATAGCAAATGAATCGTTGAAAAAAACGGTGGTGCGAATTGCTGTTAGGTGTATTCGTACCACCGCTTTTTTTATCTTAATATTATCGCAGATGAAAAGCTGCGGTAACGCTATTGGCACCAAACTGTTGCAATTGCAACTTTTTCCTTTGATATAAAAGTCCCAAAAGTATAAAAGTTAGACATTTATCTAAAAAAAGTGCTGACAGAGTGGCTTATTAACAAAAAATGGCAAAAAACTGCTAACTATAGCGCAATAAATTAGATGTACTTCTAACTGAAATTGTTTTACAGTAAACGCGTATCAAAAAGATTGGTCAAGTTGATAGATTAAGCAGATTAAATTTGTTTAAATTGTGGAGTTGAAAAATATGCGCCGTTGTGGTATAGTATATTTGATATACCATACCGTAAAAAAGCGGCGTATATCCGTCTGAAAATGCGCGCTCGGACACCCCGTCGGTCCCTGCACGGACGGGAGGGGTAAGGATGAAAATAGCGGGTATTGCAAAGCTGACGTTGCTCGATTTTCCCGAGAAGCTGGCGTGTACCGTTTTTCTTTCGGGATGTAATTTCCGTTGCCCCTTTTGCCACAATTCCTCGCTCGCATCGGGTGATGGGGAGGATATCGGAGAGGAAGCTTTCTTTGAGTTTTTAGAGTCAAGGAGAGGAAAGCTCGAGGGCGTTTGCATTACGGGCGGAGAGCCCACGCTAAACGACGGACTCGTAGAATTCGCCAAAAGGATAAAGCAGCTCGGATATCTCGTCAAGCTCGATACCAACGGCACCTCCCCGGAAATGCTCAAGCGTATGTGCGAGAGCGGGGCTTGCGATTACGTTGCTATGGATATCAAAAATTCCGAGAGCAAATATGAAATGAGCGCGGGATGCGAGGGGCTGTCCGTTGAGCTGATAAAGCAGAGTATAGAATATCTCATCGGCTCTGATATGGAGTATGAGTTCCGCACTACCGTAGTCGGATGCCTTCATACGGAGCAGGACATTGAGGATATCTCGCGTATGATACGCGGAGCGAAGAGATATTTTCTTCAATGCTACAAGGAGTCTGCGGACGTGTTGTCGCCAAACGGACTCTATCCCTTCTCGGAAGAAGAGATGCGTCGTATGTGCGAGTTGTCTCGGAGTATACTCGGAGTCACGGAGCTTCGCGGTGTTTAAGCTTTTGTTAGACTAATAATTAAAATCAACATAAATTGAAGGAGGATCACTATGTATACTGTACTTAAAAGAGACGGTAAAATAGTAGACTTTGACCTGGCAAAGATCTCGGACGCGATAAGACTTGCGTTTGAGGCACAAGAAAAAAATTATAACGATAATATCATCGACTTTCTCGCGCTGAAGGTTACTGCGGATTTTGAACCGAAGATAAAGAACCATCACATCGCGGTCGAGGACATTCAGGACAGCGTTGAGTCCGTTCTCGTTCAGGCGGGATACGGTGACGTAGCAAAGGCGTATATCCTTTACCGTCGTCAGAGAGAAAAGCTCCGTAATATGAAGTCGACGATGCTTGACTACAAGGCTATCGTTGACGACTACGTAAAGGACCTTGACTGGAGAGTAAAGGAAAACTCTACCGTTACCTATTCGGTCGGCGGACTTATCCTCAACAACTCCGGTGCTATCACCGCAAACTATTGGCTCAGCGAAATATACGATGACGAGATAGCAAACGCACACAGAAATGCGGACATCCACATTCACGACCTTTCCATGCTTACGGGTTACTGTGCGGGATGGTCGCTCAAGCAGCTCATTCAGGAGGGACTCGGCGGAGTATCGGGCAAGATCACCAGTGCTCCCGCAAAGCACCTCGCAACGCTCTGCAACCAGATGGTAAACTTCCTTGGAATTATGCAGAACGAGTGGGCAGGTGCGCAGGCGTTCTCCTCTTTTGACACTTATCTTGCTCCTTTCGTAAAGGCGGACAACCTTACCTACGACCAGGTAAAAAAGTGCATCGAGTCTTTCATTTACGGTGTAAACACGCCTTCCCGTTGGGGTACTCAGGCGCCTTTCTCAAACATTACGCTTGACTGGACGGTTCCTGCAGACCTTGCAGAGCTCAACGCAATAGTCGGCGGCAAGGAGATGCCCTTCAAGTACAAGGATTGTAAGAAAGAAATGGATATGGTAAACCGCGCGTTTATCGAGACGATGATCGAGGGAGACGCTAACGGCAGAGGCTTCCAGTATCCTATCCCCACCTATTCCATTACTTCCAACTTCGACTGGTCGGAGACCGAGAACAACAAGCTCCTCTTTGAGATGACCTCAAAGTACGGAACGCCTTATTTCTCAAACTACATAAATTCCGATATGGAGCCCAGTGACGTGCGCAGTATGTGCTGCCGTTTGCGTCTTGACCTTCGTGAATTGCGCAAAAAGTCGGGTGGCTTCTTCGGAAGCGGAGAGAGCACGGGTTCCGTCGGCGTTGTAACTATCAATATGCCGAGAATAGCGTACCTCGCTACTGACCGTGAGGACTTCTATCGCCGACTTGAGAGAATGATGAACATCGCGGCACGTTCGCTTAAGATCAAGCGTGACGTTATCACCAAGCTCCTTGACGAGAACCTCTACCCCTACACCAAGAGATACCTCGGAACGTTCAACAACCACTTCTCGACTATCGGTCTTGTCGGTATGAACGAGGTAGGTCTCAACGCAAACTGGCTCAAGGCAGACCTTACCAACAAGGAAACGCAGGAGTTCACCAAGGAAGTACTCAACTTTATGCGTGACAAGCTCTCTGACTATCAGGAGGAGTACGGGGATCTTTACAACCTCGAGGCAACTCCCGCAGAGTCAACGAGCTATCGTCTTGCAAAGCATGACGTTCGCCGTTATCCCGATATGGTAACTGCGTCCGACCCCAAGAACAACGAGACGCCTTACTACACCAACTCTTCTCACCTCCCCGTAGGTTATACCGACGATATCTTTACTGCTCTTGATGTTCAGGACGAGCTTCAGACTCTTTATACGTCAGGTACTGTATTCCATGCATTCCTCGGAGAAAAGCTGCCTACATGGAAGAGCGCAGCAAATCTCGTGCGCACCATCGCAGAGAACTACAAGCTGCCTTACTATACGCTTTCTCCCACTTATTCCGTATGTAAGAATCACGGATATATCTCGGGTGAGCATTACAGCTGTCCTACTTGCGGTGAGGTTACCGAGGTATACAGCCGTATCACCGGTTACTATCGTCCCGTAAAGAACTGGAACGTAGGTAAGAGTCAGGAATACAAGTCAAGACTCGTATATAACCCCGAAAAGTTCGAGGGAAAGACTCCCGAAAAGAGCAAGAAGTGTGCTTGCTCCGAGGCGCAGACGACAGAAACTGCGTCAGCTGACCAAGAGTCTGCGGTAATGCTTTTTGCAACGACCACTTGCCCTAACTGCAAGATGGCGGAGCATTTCCTTGCCAAGAGCGGTGTAAGCTTTGAAAAGATATACGCAGATAAGGACGGAGAGCTTGCTCGTAAGTACGACATCAAGCAGGCGCCCACCCTCGTTATAGTAAAGGGCGGAGAGACCGAAAAGATCTGCAACCTCTCAAACATCAAGGCTTTTTGTGAAGCGCAGGGAAATTAACGGATGAAAAAATATGATATAATTATTGTGGGAGCGGGTCCGGCAGGACTCGCTGCCGCTATATATGGACGTCGCGCTGATAAAAGCGTGCTGGTTATTGAGCGTTCGACCTTTGGCGGACAGATAACACACTCACCGAGAGTAGAGAATTACCCCGGTTTTTCAGCTCTCAGCGGTACGGAGCTTGCCGACAATATGGTATCGCACGCACTCTCGCAGGAGGCTGACATTGAGCTTGACACCGTTCTTTCTATCGAGGGTGAGCTTGGAGAATTCAGCGTAAAATGCGAGGGCGGAGAATATCTGTCAAAAACCGTTATAATCGCAACGGGTTCAAAGCACCGCACTCTTGGAATTGAGCGAGAGGAAGAGTTTGTCGGTGAGGGAATATCCTATTGTGCCGTTTGCGACGGTGCGTTTTACCGTGATTGCGACGTTGCCGTTATCGGTGGCGGCAATAGTGCGCTCGTTGAGGCGGTAATGCTCTCAGATATAGCTAAAAAGGTATATATAGTGCAAAATCTCAATTTCCTTACGGGAGAGGCAAAGCTCATAGCTGACGTCAGCTCCCGCGAAAACGTCGAGATAATTCTCGGTGCTACGGTAAAGGGAATTATAGCGGATGATAAATTCAAGGGTATAACGCTTGATCTTGCAGACGGTGAGCGCCAGGTCTTCGTTGACGCTGCGTTCGTTGCGATCGGTCAGGTGCCCGAAAACGAGCCCTTTAAGAATTTGGTATCGCTTGACGACAGAGGATATATTGAGGCAGACGAGAGCTGCGTCAGCTCTATGCGCGCAGGCGTGTACGTTGCGGGAGATTGCAGACGAAAGGCGATAAGACAAGTTTCTACCGCAATATCCGACGGTGCAGTTGCAGCTTTGGCGGCGTGCCGCGATATAGATTCGCTTTCAAGAGAGTGAGTAAAATGAACAACAACGAAATAAACAAAGCCGAGCCTGCATCGGTCAATGAAAAGGAATGGCAAGAGGGAGAAAAAAAGGGAGGCTTCAAGGCGAAGCTTGACAACTTCCTTTACCATTACAAGTGGCATACCGTCGTGTGTGCGTTTCTCGCGTTCGTTTTGCTGTGGGTGGTGATATCCTCCTTTGGCAAGATGAGTGACGACGCTTATATCGGATATATCGGCGAATATTCATATTCGTCACTTCAGATGAGAGATATAAGCCGGGTGATCTCGGACGCGCTTGACTACGATAAAAACGAGGACGGAAAGACCGTAATAGATTTCCATTCAATATATTATATGACCGAGGAGCAGATGCTCCAAGCGGCAGAAGAGGCTGAAGCTCGCGGCGATGAGTTTGGCATATCATATATTGAAAACTCAAAGAACTACGATACGTTCATATCCGAGCTTACGAGCAGAGATTGTGCGATATGGTTTGTGTCGGAACAGGTCTACGAGACTCTTGACAAGAGCAAGCTGATGCCTCTATCGGATATTTTAGGTTATACGCCCGAGGGCGCGGTAGATGAATACGCTGTCAAATCTTCAGAGCTTGATATAACCTTGAGTGCCGCAAAGGAGATAAGATATCGTTCCTATCTCGTGTTGCGAATGGACAGGGAATATTCGTTCATTATGGGAAACGACCGAGCGCTTGAGGCTATGCGCGACGATATGGAGCTTTACAGACGTATCGTTGAATACGAGAAATAAAAGCAGTAACATAAATATATAGAGCTGTATATGATGATAACAGAGAGCAAGAAGCTCTCTTTACAGATGCACACTACCTGTGTAACAATACTATCGGAGGATCATCATATGAATAACAATAACTGCCTTTGCAATCTTTTTGACGGCTCTAACTGCTGCACTTGGCTTATCATTCTTGCAATTATAGTTCTGTTCTTCTCCGGCTGCGGCTGCGGTTGCGGTTGAACGTAAAAAGTAAGTATGACTAAAAACACCCGTGGCTCGTGAGAGTCACGGGTGTTTTGACATTTTTTTGAGTTTTATAAAAAGTATTAATAATCAAAAAGAAAAAGTATTGAAAAAAATCATACGCTCGGTTTGATTATCTGTAATTTATCTTTCCGCACCAAAATAGCTGAGCAAGCTCCCAGTTTATTAATCGGAAATAGTTATGAACGTATTCTCTTTTTTCGGCTAAATAATCAAGATAATAGGCGTGCTCCCACATATCAAGAACGAGTACCGGAGAAAAACGGTCGATGTCGGGCAGCTCCTGCGCCTGAGTTTTGATGATCGTTGGAACTCCGCTTTCGTTTTTGCAAAGCCACGTCCACCCCGAGCCTTCGATCGAGAGTGCAGTATCTCTAAAAAGAACGGAAAACCGCTCAAAAGAACCAAAACGATCGCGTATCGCATCTCCAAGCTCGGAGCGAGGAACGCGAAAGGAATCGTTGTAGGAAGGGCATAATAGCGAAAAATACAGATTGTGAGCGTAAACTGCGCCGCTCGTGTATCGTATTTTTTGCCCGACTTCATCGTTTTTAAACAAATGAGAGGAGCAGTAAAGCTCGTATAAAGTTTTTGCCCCGAACGCTCCGTGCTTTGATAAAAGCAGCTTCAGATCCCTTACGTAAGAGCCGAGATGCCGTATATGATGTTGGCGCAGAGCCTGCTCACTTACGTATGGCTCAAGCTCGTAATATCTGTACGGTAGCTGTTTTAGGGTATAGGTGCTTTTGTTGTTCATTCTTACCTCCGCCGTTGATGCTTTTTATAATATATGCTTTTTTCACACGTTTCGTGACAAAAAAATAACAATAGGGCGCAATTTACACCTTGTGTACAAAAAAATAACCATTATTATTGCCGTTGATTGACAAGCAATATATAGAAATATATAATGTAGAAAATGTCGGTTTTATAAAAAATATTGATTTTTTGAGGTGTGGGTTATGCGAATGATGAATATCGGATATGAAAATCTTTTTTATATCTCCGGTGACAGCTACGACGCCTCGTTGCCCTTTGATATTGAAGCGTGCGGACAGACGACGGCAAATTCCGCGTACTTTATGGAGCGTGTCAGAACGGGACTTAGCACGGAGTGCGTTTCCGTTTTTGAGTACGTCATATCGGGAAAAGGATATATAGAATGTGAGGGAAAGAAGTACACCGTTGAGGCGGGGGATTTCTATTACCTTGACAGACACCACACGCACAAATATTACCCCGACGCAAAGGATCCCTTTTCAAAAATATGGATAAACGTCAGGGGAAGATTTCCCGAGGCGATATTTGAGGTCTATTCGGTAAGTGATCCCGTCGTTATCGAAAAGATCGACGTTTACGATATCTTCAAATCAATAGCAGAGCAGGTCGGTCATATCAACGACTCAAACAGAGACGACGTATTTTCCAATATCGCGGTGCTTCTGACTACTCTCATAATAAAGGTCGGCAACAGAGCGAGAACGAAAAACATCAATTGCACCCTGCCGTATCAGATAAAGTCGATAATCGACAATAGCGGTAATTTCGATATAACGCTTGACCATATAGAAAAGAAGTTGTACCTCTCAAAATCCTATATCATACATCTTTTCTCAAAGGAATTCGGAACTACACCCAAGCAATATATAATGCAAAAGAGAATAGGTGCCGCAAAGATACTTTTGCGCGGTTCGCGCTCGGAGCTGTCTGAAATTTCCGAACAGCTCGGATTTTCAAGCGTTCAGCATTTTTCCAGCTCTTTCAAAAAATATACGGGCCAGACTCCCGACAGCTTCAGAAAAGGACAGTAAAAAAACCACCGAAACACGATTCGAAAGTGTTTCGGTGGTATTTTATATAAATAACGGTCTTGACTGCTTGCCGTTTTTCATGTTAATATATGAGTCGAGCAGTTTTTTGAAATCACATACCAGCGAGTGCGGCTTGTTTTTCGGGTCGTCTTGCTTCATCGGAACGAAATAGACGTTTTTCCTTTGCAGCATAGCGGCTATGTTTTTCAGATTGGCGCTCATAGCGTCGTTTGAAGCGAGCGCGATGAGCAGAGGTCTGTCTGCTCGCAGGTGCGCCTTTGCCGCCATCGTAACAGGGGTATCGGTGATGCCGTTTGCTATTTTAGAGAGCGTGTTTCCCGTACAGGGCGCTATGACGAGTGCGTCGAGGATACGGCTCGGCCCTATCGGCTCTGCCTCGACGATGGTGTGTATTATAGGATTTTTGCAAATAGACTCAAGCTCCCGCAAAAAATCGGAAGCCAAAAAGAATCGGGTGTCCGTTTCGTATACGTTGTTGCTTACGATAGGGAGTATCTCCCCTGCGTACGCGGTAAGCTCTCGAAGAGCTGAAAGGGAAGCGGACAGGGTGCAAAAGGAACCGCAGAATGCATATCCCGTCATTTCGGTTTTATCACTCCTTTTTCGCGCAGCAGGTCAAGTACGCAGTCGCAAATTATGCCTGCAGCCGTGAACGGTGCTACTTTACCGGGGAGAGAAAGTGCCCATACCGTCTTTATTCCCAGAGATGCGGCGGCAGCTCTGTCAACGCCCCCGTCATCTCCCGCAAGGTCTATAATGAGCATTTTTTTGCCGTAAGATTCCAGTACCTCTTTCGTAAAGAGCGTGTAAGGAACTGTATTGAATATGACGTCGCACTCCGATAGAGCGCAAAGGGAAGAGTAACCCTCCGACGCTGAAATGCGATGCGGGATACAACCGTCACATTCGGCGTATGCGAGTGCCTCGTTGCTTCTCGCCGCTATCGTTACCACCGCACCCATCGCACGCAGGAGCTTTGCGACGGCTTTTCCTACCTTGCCGTAGCCGCAAACGGCGCATTTTGCACCGAACAGCGTTATCGGCAGCTCGTCGAGCGCAATTGCAACGGCGCCTTCTGCCGTAGGTACTGCGTTTTTTATCTGCAGCTGCTCACATGCAAAATAATCGATCGGAGTCAACTGCTTTTTCGTTGCCATAACGGTAAATGCGGAATCCAACTTTCCGCCGAGAATGACCGTTTTAGGCTCCGTCAGTTGTAGTATTTCGGATAGTCTCGGGCTATCGGTCTTGATAAGCGGGCAGTTCAGAGTGACGCCGTCACGGCTGAACGGAAGCGGCAGTACGACGGCGTCTGCTTCTCTTATCGCTCCGCACCAGTTATCGCACCTGACGGCGTCTCCGATCTCGCAACCCTTTCCGAGTCCCCATACGGCAACCTCAAATCCGAGCGAGGAGAGGCGCGCTGCAAGAGCTGCCTGGCGCATATCGCCTCCGAGGATGCCTATCTTGATATTTTCGTACATAAGCTGATTGTCCTTTTCATTTCTCTTGAAGACGTATAATATCCGCCTTGATTTCAGTTTATGTCGGTTGCTTTTACTTGACACTTATCTTTGATGCATATTGAAGCGCAAAGAACGAATAATACTCTCAGGAGAGCTTTTATGAAAAAATTATTGGACAAACAAATAGTAAAGGACGCGGGAATGGTCCTGCTCGGCTCAGTCCTCTTTGCCATAGCGCTGAACGTGTTTTTGGTACCAAAGGGATTGACGGTCGGAGGTGTCAGCGGTATCGCAACCGCACTCAATTGTCTCTTTGCCTGGCCCGTGGGAATCGTGATGATCCTGCTCAATCTCCCTCTTTTGATAGCAAACGCGATCGTTTTCGGTATGAAATTCATATACCGTACCTTCGTGGGAATCGTTTTGTCATCTGTGGTAACTGACCTTTTGTTCTTTTTGCCGCAGAGCGAGAGTGAGCCGTTGATATGCGCAATATTCGGCGGTGCTTGTATGGGCGTA
>JAZQXE010000068.1:0-6811 GCA_045632705.1 Eubacteriales bacterium
CAAAGGGAGTAAGGATAGGCGTATCAACTTCCAAAAAGCCCTTTGAATCGAGATATGCGCGGATCTCCTTGAGAATAAGACTTCTCTTTATAAACGTATCCTTTACCTCGGGATTTACTATAAGGTCAACGTATCTCTGACGGTATCTGGTGTCGGTGTCCTTAAGTCCGTGGAATTTCTCGGGAAGAGGAAGCAGTGACTTTGCAAGCAGCATAATACCTGTAACGTGCACGGATATCTCACCCGTCTGCGTCTTGAAGACCTTACCCTTTATTCCTATGATATCGCCTACGTCCCATTTCTTGAAGGAAGCGTAATCTTCCTCTCCTACTTCGTCGCGGCGAACGTAAAGCTGAATTCTGCCCTCGCCGTCGTCTATACCGGCAAATGACGCCTTACCCATTACTCTGCGGCTCATCATTCTACCTGCGAGAGAAACTTCTTTTCCGTCGTAGCCGTCAAAATCACCCTTTATCTGTACTGTCGTCGTGTCAACGTCGTACTTTGTTATCTCAAAGGGATTCTTGCCTGCTTCGCAAAGCGCCTTGAGCTTTTCGCGGCGCACTTCAAGCTCGTTTGTAGAATTGTTCTGAGCGTTATTGTTGTTTTCGTTACTCATCGTCTATATTCCTCGTCTTTACTTGTATCTCTTTTTTGAGAGTTATCAGCCCTTGCGTGAAACGTCGAGTATCTTTATTACTCTTACTCCGTTTGCGGTCTCAACGCTGACCTCGTCTCCCTTGTGCTTGCTCATGAGAGCCGCACCGAGAGGAGAAACGTCGGATATCTTGTGCTCCATAGCGTTTACCTCGTTTGATCCAACGATGCTATAGGTGATCTCCTTGTTCTTACTTTCATCAAATACCTTTACGATAGATCCCATACCGACCTTTGAGGAGTCAAGCTCCGTCTCGTCGATAACGGTGGTGTGAAGAATGATATATTCAAGCTCGGTAATTCTCGACTCTACCTTTGCCTGCTCGTTCTTCGCCTCGTCATACTCGGAGTTCTCGGAAAGGTCACCGAATGAACGCGCAAGAGCGATGTCCTGCTTTACCTCCTGGCGTCTGACGTTCTTTAGATAATCAAGTTCTTCCTTGAGAGCGTTAAATCCTGCTTCGGTATTAAAAAACTGTTTTGCTGCCATTTTTCTATCTCCCTATGTTAATTATTTTTTCAGTTATTCTGTCCGAGTCCCAACGCCTCAACCGCCGCTTTGAGCTGATTGTCGTTTTCGTCGGTATATTTGTTTATGTTTACGTTGATAAGCTCGTCACTTATATCACACTCTATATCGGGTGCAACTCCGACTCCGTGGTAATTCTCCGAAAACGGAGGCAGATAATACGCTACCGTCATTGATACGGCAGAGCCGTCGGAAAGACGCACGAGCGTCTGCATCGTTCCTTTTCCAAACGTCTGCTTGCCAACAAGCGTTGCCACCTTGTAATCCTTGAGCGCCGAGCAGAATAGCTCTCCCGCGCTCGCAGTCGAGCCGTTGCATAGCACCGCCATCGGTGCGTCCAGATAGCTTGAATCAGAGCTTATACTATAATTATATCTTTCATCCTTGTATTCAATGCGGATGATCGGCCCCTCGGGAAGAAGCATATCAAGTATCGACGTGATAGTGCCCAGCTCCCCGCCCGGATTTGAGCGGACGTCGAACACGTACGCCTCCGCTCCCGCTGCCTGTGCTTGGGATAGGGCGACTTTAAACTGCTCAACCGTTGCCTTTTCAAACTGAGTAATGCGTATGACCGCTACACGACTATCGAGACTGTACATGTGAAACTGCACCGTCTGACTTGTCACTTCTCTTCTCGGTACGGTAAAGTCGATAAGCTCCGTGCCTCTGAGTATCGTGAAGCTGGCAGTCGTTCCTTCCTCACCTTTTACAAGGTCAAGCGCCTTGTAATAGCCAAGCTCGGAAACCGACTTTTTTTCTTCTCCCGCTCCGACGTACAACAGTATATCTCCCGGAGCAATACCCGCCTCCTCAGCGGGAGTATCGGGAAATACCGCGAGTATCTCTATCGCGTCGTACTGCTGGTTGTATATGACGGAGACTCCGATACCCTTGTAGTTTCCGTCGATTGAAGAAAGATGATCCTCAAGCTCATCAGCGCCAACGTAATTACCGAACGTATCCCCCGCTCCTGCTATGAAGGAGTACATCAGATACTTTTCTATCTCTTCCGCGTCCATATCGTCGGGAAAGTATGCAGAGTAGATCGCCGCTAATTCCTTTAGCTTTGCAAGTGTCGCATCGTCTATCGGAGCGTCCGAGGACTCGGTCGTATCACCGCCCGTCTCCCCGACGTCATCTCTGTCAAATCCACCGCAGAATATAAACGTAGTCTGAAAGGTCACTACAATTGCCAGTGCTACGAGAAGCACCGTGAGATATATCGGATTTTTCCTTGTCATCGTTTTTCCTTTGCCGTGCAGAAGCCTATCTGCTAATGTGTTTTATGTGCTGACGCGCCCGTCAGGATGCATCTTTGATATTTGAAGGTCTGGAGAGATAATAATCTCCGTTGCTGTCCTTGGTGGTCAGGGGATTTTTTGGCGTTCCGTTGATACGCAACTCAAAATGAAGGTGAGGTCCTGTCGACCATCCCGTACTTCCCGTCTCTCCTATCTTCTGTCCTGCCGCTACCTCGTCTCCCTTGTTTACGCTCAGCTTTGACAGATGCGCGTAAAGAGTAGAAACTCCGCCGCCGTGGTCTATAACTATGTAGTATCCATATGATTTAGAATACGTGCTCGTTACGACCGTACCTTTACCTGCCGCGTGGCAGTTGACGTAGCTGACACCGATATCGATTCCCTTGTGGTTTGAAACGTTGTTACCGCCTACCTCAAGGTCTCTGTATCCGAAATAACTGGTGAGTCGGTTATAGCCCTTCGTGCCTTCCTTTATCGGCCAAAGAAGCTGCCCCTCTACCATATAGTTTTTGTTTGCTTCTTCCTGGAGCTTTTTGAGATAAGCCTCCAGCTCTGCCTCAAGACGTTTTTCCTCTGCTTTTATCTCGGCAAGCTCGTCAGAATAGTTCTCCTTATCCTGATTGAGCTTTTCCATGAGCGCGTCTACCTCCTCGATCCTCAACTGAAGCTCGTGCTCGGTATCGGCAAGAGTCGTCTCGTAGTCGTTGAGCTTGTCAAGCTGAGCCTCGAGATCCTGCATGGTCTTCTCAAGCTCGTCTTTTTGCGACTCGTACTTCGACATCACCTTGTTGTCGTAGTCAAGCAGCGAACCGACACGCTCCAGATTGTTGAAAAAGTCGGTCAACCCTTTTGAATCAAAGAGCATGACGACGTAGCTGACGGCGCTGTCCTCGTGTGCGAGTCTCATTCTCTCCATAAAGACGCCCTTTTGCTTTTGAAGCTCCGCTTCCTTTGCCTCGATATCCACTCTCGTGTTTGATATCTGCGTCTTCAGTTCTTCTATGAGAGCAAGTGCTGCGTCGATCTTTTCGTACGTTACGGAGAGCTGTGCGTCGAGAGTTTGCTTGAGCGCAAACGCCTTGGACGCGTCGTTTTGAAGTGCCGCGATCTCCTTTTGCAGCTCCTTTTCCTTGTCTTCAAGGTCCTTTATCTGCTCCTCGTAGCCCGACACCGTGGCGTTGGTCGCCGCGTACACGTCGTACGAATCAGAGAAAAGGATCGCTGCACACGTCACGAAAAACACGAGCACCGCAACCGAACACAAAACCGCCGTGGTACTTTTCTTTCGTGTCATATTATTCCTCAATTTTTTAACTTTTATTAAAGGATCGCCTATGCCTCAACGCGCTTGCGAAGAGAGATAAGACTACCGATTATTCCCGTTACGAAACCAATTCCGAGCACTCCTAACAGCAAATACGTTCCAACACTGTCAAAGGGTACGACGTTGATAAGAGTAATATCCTCTCCTATCATATCTACCAAGTAACTATAAATGTATCGTATCGAGAAATATGCCGAAAGACCGCTGACAAGTCCGATAATAATACCCTCAAGCACGAACGGCGTGGCAATAAAGAATCCGGTCGCGCCAACGTAGCGCATAATACTTATCTCGTTTCTTCTTGCGTATACCGCAAAGTTTATAGTGTTTACTATTACTATCACGCAAACGCAAAACAATCCCAGAAAGAAGAGCGAAAATGCCGCTACGACGCTGCTCTTCGTTTTTTCAAACTGTTGAGCGATGTCCATGCGGTTATTTACCTTTCTCACCGAGTCGTCGAGGTTTTCAAGGTCAAACTGAATCTCCATGCCTCGGCTGACGTCCGTTACCTTTAATACGTAAGAGTGGGCAAGCGGATTTTCCTCCGCGTCTATACTGTCAAATAGCTCGTCGTAGTCGGAGTACTGCTCACGCATAGACTCCAGTGCCTGCTCCTTGCTGATAAACGTGATCTCACCTACACCCTTTTGTTTTAGCGCTTCGATCTTTGCATCAACTCGGCTGACATCCTCGTCCGTGGCGTCGTAATCGAGATAAACGACTATCTCGTTTGCGAGCTTGAACTCGTCGAGATTTATGTTAAGATTGTAAACGAGAAGTCCAAAGCTTCCAAGAACGATAAGGCAGCATGACAAAACAAGTGCCGAGCCATAGCTCATCTTGTTTCTCCACAGTCCCTTGATCGCCTGAGATATAAAATACGTTATACTGTAACGGCTCTTCACGAAAGATCACCTCCGTGGCAGAAATCCTCCGCTATCTTGCCGTTTTCGAGTCTTACGACTCTCTTGTGGAAATAATCCACAAGCTCCGTCTCGTGAGTAACGACGAGCACCGTCTTTCCGAGTTTGTTTATATGAACGAGCATACTCATTATCTCGCGGCTCATCTGAGGGTCGATATTTCCCGTAGGCTCGTCCGCAATTATTATCTCGGGGTTGTTGACCAGAGCCCTCGCGAGAGCAACGCGCTGTTTCTCACCGCCCGACAGCTCGTCGGGAAAACGCTTTGCCTTCGACTCGAGATTTACTATCTGTAATACGTGCGGCACCTTTTTGTTGATTATCCTGCGCGGTGTGCCGATGACGCGCATAGCAAACGCGACGTTCTCAAAAACCGTCATATTTGGGAAGAGACGGAAGTCCTGAAAAACGACACCGAGCTTTCTTCTGTATTTCGGAACAGAAAACGAGGAGAGCTTTGACAAGTTGACGTCGTTTACGATAAGCGAGCCGCTGTCTACCTTCTCTTCTCTGAGAAGCAGCTTCATCATCGTCGTTTTTCCTGCGCCCGACTGACCGACGATAAATACGAATTCTCCGTCCTTTATCGTGAGATCAAGTCCGTCGAGCACCTTTTGAGAGTGCGCGTAGGATTTTTTTACGTTTTTAAATACTATCATCCGAGAGACGTCCTCAGAACTTTGCAGGCTTTGAGGCGAGGTACTTCTTAACCATGAGCGCTACCTTGAAGGTAATAGCGTGATCGAACTCACGGAGGTCAAGGCCAGTGATCTTGCGGATCTTTTCGAGTCTGTATACGAGAGTGTTTCTATGTACGAAGAGCTTTCTTGAAGTCTCGGAAACGTTGAGGTTGTTCTCAAAGAAGCACTGTACGGTCATCAGAGTCTCACGGTCAAGAGACTCAAGTGAGCCTTTCTTGAAAACTTCCTGCAAGAACATCTCACAAAGAGTGGTGGGAAGCTGATAGATAAGTCTGCCGATACCGAGGTTTTCATAGCTGATGATATTCTTTTCCGTGTCAAATACCTTGCCGACCTCAAGTGCGACCTGAGCCTCCTTGAACGCCTTTGCAAGATCTCTGATATTCTCAACGGGAGTAGAGATACCGACGCTGACCTTGGTATAGAACTCACCCGAGAGAGTCTCGGCGATATTAGCCGCTACCTTCTCTATTTCTTTGGTATCGTAATCGGGCTTGAGCTCTCTTACGAGAACGATATCAGACTCACCTACGCTGATGACGTAGTCGTGATTCTTATCGGGGAACATATTCTGTACCATCTCGTAGGGCATCATATCGGTTCTGCCGTGGAACTTTATAAGATATACTATTCTCACGTCCTCGGTATTGAAATGAAGCTCTTTTGACTTCATATAAATATCGGAGGGGAGAATGTTATCAAGAATGATATTTTTGATAAAGGAGCACTTGTCGTACTTTTCGTCGTAGAGGTTCTTGATGTTGGAAAGAGATACCGCGAGAACGGCGCTGATCTTTTCAGCGAGCTTGTCCTCACCCTCAACGAAAACGGTATTCTCGGGTTTTGCCTGATTTCCGATAGGACGGTAGGTATAGCCGCCGTAGACGATAGTATCAGCAGTATAATAGAGCTCGTCCTTGACGTCATGCTTGACCTCTCCTATCTTCACAAGCTCACTGCACGCGATAATGACACCGTTGTCGTCGATAACACCGATAACTCTGTCAACCGCGTCCTTCATCTGATGAATTACGCCCTGAAACAATCTGCTAGACATATAAATGTCTCCTTTCAATGTATGATAATATCGTTTTGTTCAAAATAACAATTGACGCGTTAGTCAATTCAACCTATATTCTACATCACTTTTTGTAATTTTTCAATAGTGTTTTTGATATTTGTTACAAAAAAATTCATTTTTATTTGTCTATTTCGTGTTATCTCCGTCTTTTTGCGCCGTATCGCCCGAAAAAAAGCGGGAATTTATTCGTAATTTTGACCAAACGCGCACTGCGGATTGAAAAATGAAAAAGTATATGATAGAATGTAGAACAGATATAACTTAAAGGAGCAGCGTATGCATATTCCATCAAGTACGACAGACGAGATCAGCATACTCGGTTTTCGCG
>JAZQXE010000069.1:0-8886 GCA_045632705.1 Eubacteriales bacterium
AAAAGTTACCACAAAGCAACAAAATATCACGAAAGGAAATTGAGGTCATGTTAAGATTAAGCTTACAGTTTTTTGCACATAAAAAAGGTGTTGGTTCTACTAAGAACGGACGTGACTCCGAGTCCAAGAGACTTGGCGTAAAGAAGGCAGATGGACAGTCTGTTCTCGCAGGAAATATTCTTGTTCGTCAGCGCGGAACCAAGATTCATCCCGGTGTTAATGTTGGCCGTGGATCTGACGATACTTTGTTTGCTCTCATTGACGGCAAGGTAAAGTTCGAGCATATCAGCAAGGATAGAAAAGCAGTAAGCGTTTACGCCGAATAATTAGAGAGTGCAAGGCGCAACAGCGTCTTGCACTTTTTCATCTTTTTGAAAAAAAGGAGAATTGTTATGACACTTGTTATTCTTGCTGCGGGAATGGGTTCAAGATACGGAGGATTGAAGCAGCTTGATCCCATAACCGATAACGGAGAATTTATTATTGATTTTTCCATTTACGATGCTATCAAGGCCGGTTATGATAAAGTAGTTTTTATTATCAAAAAAGAAAACTACGATCTGTTCAGACAAACGATCGGCAAAAGAGTGGAAAAGCATATAAACACGGAATACGTTTTCCAGTCTACCGAGCTTGATTGTGACGTTGACGTGCCAAGCGACAGAGTGAAACCTTGGGGTACGGCTCACGCGCTCCTTTCTTGCCTTGGAGTTGTCAGAGACAACTTTGCAGTTATCAACGCAGACGATTTTTACGGCTACGAGTCGTTTTATATAACCAAAGAGTATCTTCAGTCTGTATCAAAGAGCGACGATAAAGCTCACTATTGCATTTCGTCGTACATTTTGAAAAACACGTTGTCAAAAAGCGGTACGGTTTCAAGAGGGATTTGTACCGTTTCCGATGACGGTATGCTAACCGATATTCGTGAGCATACGAAGATTGGATACGGTTCTGACACCGCTATCTCGTATACTGGCGATGGTGAGGTGACGCTTGGCTACGACACTTTGGTTTCAATGAACTTTTTTGGATTTACCCCCGATATGCTCGAATATATCAAGGGTGGATTCGACAGATTTATACATTCTCCCAACACCGATCTTTTGAAGGGCGAGTACTATCTTCCTACGGCTGTAAAAGAAGCTATGGATGAAGGTAAGTGCGACGTTCGTGTGCTCAGAAGCACTGACAAGTGGTATGGAGTCACTTATTTAGAGGATAAACCCGAGGTCAAGGAAAGCATTGCCCGATTGATTAAAGAGGGAAAATATCCGCAAAAGCTTTGGGATTAACATAAAATTAAATTTTGGAGGTTTGTTATGGCTATTTTAGTTACCGGTGGAACGGGTTTTATTGGATCTCATACGGTCGTTCAGCTTCTTGAGGACGGAAGAGACGTTGTTATCGTTGATAATCTTTCCAATTCAAAGCTCTGCGTTCTTGACAGAATTAAGGAAATCACTTCGAAGAGCTGCCGTTTTTACAAGGCTGATCTTCTTGATTACGATGCAATAGACAAGATACTTAAGGAAAATCCCGATATTGATTCCTGCATTCATTTCGCAGGCTTAAAGGCTGTTGGCGAATCCGTTGCGAAGCCTATGTATTATTATCACAACAATATAACGGGCACCCTGAATCTTTGCAAGGCAATGAGCGAAAACGGTGTAAAGAAGATAGTGTTCAGCTCATCGGCTACCGTTTACGGAAAGCCCGAGAGTGTTCCGATAAGAGAAGATTTTCCTCTCAGCACTACCAATCCTTACGGAGAGACCAAGCTCGTTATCGAGAGGATCCTTTCCGATATTTGCGTGAGTGACCCTGAGTGGTCTGTTTCTGTTCTCAGATATTTCAATCCTATCGGAGCGCACGAGAGTGGCCTTATAGGAGAAGACCCTAAGGGTATCCCCAACAATCTTCTTCCTTACATTACCAAGGTTGCAAGCGGCAAGCTTGAGTGTCTGAGCGTATTTGGTGATGACTACAATACTCACGACGGCACAGGAGTGCGTGACTACATACACGTAGTAGACCTTGCTGACGCTCATCTCAAAGCACTTGACAGAGCAGATCAGGTAAAGGGAATCGAGTACTTCAATATCGGAACCGGTAACGGATATTCCGTTCTTGACATAGTCAGATCTTACGAAAAGGCTACGGGACTTACTATTAATTACAAGATAGCTCCCAGACGCCCCGGTGATATAGACGAGTGCTACGCAGATCCTACGAAGGCGTATAACGTTCTTGGATGGAAAGCAAAATACGGCATTGAAAAAATGTGTGCTGATAGCGCTAACTGGCAGAAGAAGAACCCCAACGGCTACGAGGAATAATATAACCGACGAAAGAGTCAATGCAAGAATGAGCTTGCATTGACTCTTTTAATTGAAGAAGAAATATGCAAAATATGCACAGAATATGCATAAAATATTCACTTGTGTAAATGTGCACAAAAACATTGCTCAATATCCGCATATATTCTATTATATTTATTCGCAAAAATATCAAAAAATGCATTTTGCCTATTGACAAATGAATGATTATGGTGCATAATTATTCACAGATATACAAACGCATGTTTGAAAGGGAGAATTTTAAAAATGAAAAAAGAAAATATAAAGAAAGTTGTTCTCGCATATAGCGGTGGACTTGATACTTCTATAATCATTCCGTGGCTCAAGGAAAACTACAATAACTGCGAAGTAATTGCAGTTTCCGGAGACGTTGGACAGGGAACCGAGCTTGACGGTCTTGAAGAAAAGGCTATAAAGACGGGCGCTTCCAAGCTTTACATTGAGGATCTTAAGGACGATTTTGTTGAGAATTACGTATTTCCTACACTTAAGGCAGGCGCGAAGTACGAAGGAGATTATCTTCTCGGTACTTCCTTTGCGCGTCCTACCATCGCAAAGAGAATAGTTGAGATAGCAAAGGAAGAGGGCGCTGACGCTATATGTCACGGATGCACGGGTAAGGGAAATGACCAGGTTCGTTTTGAGCTTACCATCAAAGCTTTTGCTCCCGAGATGGCAATTATTGCTCCTTGGCGTGAGTGGGATATAAAGAGCCGTGATGAAGAGATAGATTACGCAGAGGCACACAATATTCCTCTTAAGATAAACAGAGAGACAAACTACTCAAAGGACAAAAATCTTTGGCACCTTTCTCACGAGGGTCTCGATCTTGAGGATCCTGCAAACGAGCCTCAGTATAACAAGCCCGGATTCCTTGAAATGGGAGTTTCTCCCGAGATGGCTCCCGATAAGGCAACTTACGTTACCATATCCTTTGAAAAGGGAGTTCCCGTTGCAGTTGACGGTAAGAAGATGAGTGGTGTTGAGATAATTGAAACGCTCAATAAGGTTGGCGGCGAGAACGGAATCGGTCTTGCAGACCTCGTTGAGAACAGACTCGTAGGTATGAAGTCGCGTGGAGTTTATGAAACCCCCGGCGGAACGATACTCTACCGCGCACATCAGGTTCTTGAAACCATTACCCTTGACAGAGATACTCAGCACTACAAAGAACTCGTTTCGGCTAAGTTTGCCGAACTCGTATACTTCGGACAGTGGTTCACGCCTCTCAGAGAAGCACTCTCCGCTTTCGTTGACAAGACGCAGGAGAACGTTACGGGCGACGTAAAGCTCAAGCTTTATAAGGGTAATATGATCAATGCCGGCGTTACTTCTCCTTATTCTCTGTACGATCCTGAGATCGCTACGTTTGACGAGGATGAGGTTTACGATCAGAAGGATAGTGCAGGATTTATCAACCTCTTTGGACTTCCGATAAAGGTCAAGGCTCAGATCAACGCAAAAAATAATAAATAATTACGTTTTACATATGGAGACTGCCGTTTTTTGCGGCAGTCTCATATGTGGTTTATAGGAGATATAAAGTATGGAAAAAATGTGGGCGGGCCGCTTTTCAAAAGCTCTTGACAAGCAGGCGGACGATTTCAATTCCTCGCTTCGTTTCGACTCGAGAATGTACAAGCAGGATATCGAAGGCTCTATGGCTCATGCCGCAATGCTCGGCAAGAAAAACATAATCAGCTCTGAGGATGCTGCTCTTATCATAAAAACTCTCGGCGAGATCCTTTGTGATATAGAAGAGGGAAAGCTTCCCTTTGACGAGGGTGAGGATATCCATATGTTCAACGAGGCAGAGCTTACTCGTAGAATAGGGGAAGTAGGAAAGCGTCTTCATACAGCAAGAAGCAGAAACGACCAGGTCGCCCTTGACGTAAGATTATATCTCAGAGATGAATGTGCAGTTATCAAAGATATGCTCCTTGAGTTGCTCCGAGTTATAGTTGGAAAGGCAGAAGAGTACAAATCGACTATAATGCCGGGATACACTCATCTTCAGAGAGCTCAGCCTATTACGTTTGGTCATCATCTGATGGCTTACGCTATGATGTTCAAGAGAGACGTGCAGAGACTTGATGATGCCGTTTCGAGAATGAATTACTCTCCTCTCGGTTGCTGTGCTCTTGCAGGTACGACGTATGACACGGACAGATATATGACGGCAAACGAGCTTGGTTTTGACGGCGTATGCCTCAACAGCCTTGACGGAGTTTCCGACAGAGACTTCTGTGTGGAGATAGCGTCTGCGCTTTCAATTTTAATGATGCATCTTTCAAGATTCTGCGAAGAGATCATTCTCTGGTCAAGCTGGGAATTTAAATTCGTTGAGCTTGACGACTCCTATACTACGGGATCAAGCATTATGCCGCAGAAGAAAAATCCCGATATGGCAGAGCTTATCAGAGGCAAGACGGGCAGAGTTTACGGCTCTCTTATAACGCTTCTTACGATGCTTAAGGGACTGCCCCTTGCTTACAACAAGGATATGCAAGAAGATAAAGAGGCGATCTTTGACGCGATAGATACCGTAAAACAGTGTTTGCCGGTATTTATCGGTATGATAGACACAATGAAGGCTATCGAGAGCAATATGCGCAGTGCAGCGTCGGGTGGATTTATCAACGCGACCGATTGTGCTGACTATCTCGTAAAAAAGGGAATGCCTTTCCGTTCCGCTTACAAGATCACGGGAGAGCTTGTTGCAGAGTGCATATCAAAGAAAACTGACCTTGAGGGATTATCTCTTGAGGAATATAAAGCTCACAGTGAGCTTTTTGATGCCGACGTTTACGACTTTATCAGTCTTGAACGTTGTGTAAGTACGAGAATATCTGTCGGCGGAACGACTGTAAGCTCCGTGATGATGCAGATCGAACATATCAAGGAGTTTTTAGACAATGTTTAAGGTTTTTATTGACGGTCGCGAGGGCACTACCGGTCTTCGTATTTACGACAGAATAAAGGACAGGGACGATATTGAGCTTATCGTTCTTGAAGAAGAAAAGAGAAAAGACCCACAAGCAAGAAAAAAAGCAATTAACGACTCTGACATTACTATTCTTTGCTTGCCCGATGCTGCCAGCGTTGAGTCGGTCTCGCTTTGTGAAAACGATCATACGGTCATCATTGACGCATCGACCGCTCACAGAACGAACGAGGGATGGTCTTACGGCTTTCCTGAATTGTTTTCCGACGGAAAAGAAAGAATATCAAGATCAAAAAGAATTGCCGTTCCCGGATGTCATGCAAGTGGTTTCATAGCTTTGATAAAGCCGCTCGTTGACAAGGGGATCGTTTCTCCTGACACCGTGCTCGTTTGCAATAGTTTGACGGGATATAGCGGAGGGGGAAAAAAGATGATCGCCGAGTATAACGACGCTGACAGAAACGTGCTTCTCGATGCTCCGAGAGTGTACGGTATCTCCCAAACACACAAGCATCTTAAAGAAATGAAGCACGTTGCCGCACTTTCAAGATCCCCACTTTTTACACCTGTCGTTTCGGATTTTTATTCGGGAATGTGTGTGACCGTATGTCTTGACAGAAGTATGATAAACGGTTCAGCTGAGGATATAAAGACACTTTACAGAGATCTGTACGACGGAGATATCGTCAGATTCACTGATGAGATAGACGACAACGGATTTATCAGTGCGCAAAAGCTGTCCGGCAGAGACGATATGCTTGTTGGAGTATGCGGCAACGAAGATAGAATTATGCTTTGTGCTTTGTATGACAATCTCGGTAAGGGCGCGTCGGGTGCTGCTGTTGAGTGCCTCAATCTCGTTACCGGAAAAAATGCAGACTATTGTCTTGATATAGAAAAATAAGGGATATAGGTTTAGAAATGATAGAGAAGATAAGTGGCGGTGTTTGCGCCGCAAAAGGATTTAAAGCGTCCGGCATACACTGCGGGATCAGAAAGAACAAATCAAAACGCGATCTTGCTTTGATATTTTCAAGCAAGCGTGCCAGCGCAGCATGCGTTTACACACAGAATCTTGTCAAGGGCGCACCGATCTACGTTACCAAGGAAAACGTCAGTGACGGATATGCAAGCGCTGTCATCTGCAATAGCGGAAACGCCAATACCTGCAATAAAAACGGTATTGAAATTGCAGAGGCAATGTGCGTATCTATATCGGAGGCTCTCGGAATAAATAAGAAGGACGTTGTGGTAGCTTCTACGGGAGTTATAGGACAACCTCTTGATATTACACCCATTAATAACGGTATCCCGTCACTCGTAAAGGAGCTTTCTCTCAACGGCAGCCAAAATGCCGCAGAGGGCATAATGACTACCGATACCAAGCTCAAGGAGATATCTTTCAAGTTTGAGATAGGCGGTGTTGAGTGCCACATTGGAGGAATTGCAAAGGGATCGGGTATGATACATCCGAACATGGCAACTATGCTCGTGTTTATCACATCCGACGTTAATATTGCTCCCGAGATGCTCAATAAAGCTCTCAAAAACGACGTAAAGCGTTCGTTTAATATGATAAGCGTTGACGGAGATACTTCCACAAACGATATGGTTTGCGTCCTCTCAAACGGTGAGGCAGGAAACGCTGTAATTGATAGCGAAGGCGATTCATACGACGAATTTTGCAAGGCACTCGGTGCGGTAACTACGTATCTTTGTCGTAGCATTGCGGCAGACGGAGAAGGAGCTACCAAGCTTCTTGAGTGTATAGTCTCAAACTCACATAGCTATGAAACTGCAGCGATAGTAGCCAAGAGCGTAATTTGCTCTTCGTTGCTTAAAGCGGCTATGTTTGGAGCTGACGCTAACTGGGGACGCGTTCTTTGCGCTATCGGTTACAGTGGTGCAGACGTCGATACGGACAAGATAGACGTAAGCTTCTCAAGCCTTGCAGGAAGAGTGGACGTTTGTAAAAACGGACGCGGAATTGATTTCTCCGAAGAGTTAGCAAAGAAGGTCCTTACTGAAAAAGAGATACAGATACTTATCGATCTCAATAGCGGAAGCAATTGCGCTACCGCTTGGGGATGCGATCTTACATACGAGTACGTTAAGATAAACGGAGATTACAGAACATGAGTGATTGCTTGAACGTTTCTAACGCCCAAAGGGCAGAGGTGCTTACTCAAGCGCTTCCTTACATTCAGAAATATTATGACAAGATAGTAGTTATCAAGTACGGCGGAAACGCAATGATAAACGACGAGCTCAAGGATGCCGTGATGGGAGATATAGTTCTGCTTTCTCTCATCGGCATCAAGGTTGTTCTCGTTCACGGTGGTGGTCCTGAGATAAGCGATATGCTCAAGAGAGTAGGTAAAGAGAGTCGTTTTGAAAACGGACTCCGCGTAACTGACAAGGAAACTGCCGAGATAGTTGAGATGGTACTTGCCGGTAAGGTCAACAAGTCACTCGTTGCGCTTCTTCAGTCAAAGAGGGGTAATGCTATCGGTCTTTCCGGTATGGACGGTTATCTTATTAAGGCAAAACAGCTTAATGAAAATCTCGGATACGTCGGAGAGATAACTGAGATCAATACTAAGCCTATAACCGATATGCTTGATGCAGGTTATATTCCTGTCATATCTACCGTTGGTATAGACGATGCCGGAAACGTATATAACATAAATGCAGATACTGCCGCTTCAAGAATAGCAGGTATGCTTAAAGCGGAATGTATGATCTCTATGACGGATATTGCCGGAATTCTCAGAGATAAGGACGATCCTTCTACCTTGATAGAGAAGATCAACGTATCCGAGGCGCCGCTTCTTATGGCTGAAGGCGTAATCTCGGGCGGAATGATACCGAAAGTAGAGTGCTGCGTTGAGGCAATCCGTATGGGAGTTAAAAAGGTGTTCATTCTTGACGGAAGAGTTCCGCATTCAATTCTCATTGAGATACTCAGCGACAAGGGATTGGGGACGATGTTTGTATGAGCGAGATAAACGATATATTCAGTCTTGACAAAACGTACGTAGCCAATACTTATTCTCGTTTTCCACTTTGTCTAACACACGGTAACGGATCCGTTCTTTACGATGAAAACGGGAAAGAATATATAGATCTCGGTACGGGAATAGCAGTAAATACGTTCGGTGTATGCGATACTCAATGGATCGAGGCGGTAACAAAGCAACTTTCTCTTGTGGCGCACACCTCAAATTTGTATTACACGTATCCTCAGGCTGAGCTTGCCAGAGTTCTTTGCGAAAGAACGGGTATGAAACGCGTGTTCTTTTCAAATTCAGGCGCAGAAGCAAACGAGTGTGCTATCAAAAGCGCTCGTAAATACGCGCAGGATAAGAAGGGAAAAGAGTACTACAATATCATCACCTTCAAAAACAGCTTTCACGGAAGAACGATAACAACTCTTGCTGCTACCGGTCAAGATGTTTTTCACACCGATTTCACACCTCTGACCGACGGCTTTTTGTATGCGGAAGCCAACGATATAGACAGTGTGAAAACGCTTATAGAAAACAATAAATGCGCCGCCGTTATGCTTGAGTGCGTTCAGGG
>JAZQXE010000070.1:0-34768 GCA_045632705.1 Eubacteriales bacterium
GCTATCTTGAATGCAAGTGCGGAGAAAGGAGCATCGTCGGATGCAATTCTCTCGTCTTCCTCACCTGTATCGGGGTTGATACCCTTGATAGCGGGAATGTCTGTGGGAGCGGGCATATAATCGACGACAGCGTCGAGAAGCTTCTGTACTCCCTTGTTCTTGTAAGAAGTTCCGCAAACAACGGGAACTATCTTGTTAGCAAGTGTTGCAAGTCTGAGAGCGTTCTTGAGTTCCTCTTTAGTGAGTTCCTCACCCATGCAGTACTTTTCAAAGAGTGCCTCGTCCGTCTCGGCAATGCTTTCGATCATTGCGGTACGGTACTCGTTTGCCTTGTCAAGCATATCTGCGGGAATGGGCTCAACTCTCATATCCTTACCGAGGTCGTCGTAATATACGTCAGCCTCCATATCGATAAGGTCGATAATACCGCGGAAAGAGCTCTCAGCTCCGATAGGAAGCTGTATCGGTACTGCATTTGCATGCAGACGCTCCTTCATCATATCTACTACGCGGTAGAAGTTAGCTCCCGTGATATCCATCTTGTTGATGTATGCCATACGGGGAACCTGATACTTGTCAGCCTGTCTCCAAACCGTCTCGGACTGGGGCTCAACGCCTCCCTTTGCACAAAGAACGGTTACGGAACCGTCTAGTACTCTGAGCGAACGCTCACCCTCATCGGTAAAGTCAACGTGGCCGGGGGTATCTATGATATTGATTCTGTTACCCTTCCAAAAGCAAGTGGTAGCAGCAGAGGTAATGGTTATACCTCTTTCCTGTTCCTGCTCCATCCAGTCCATCGTAGCTCCACCGTCGTGGGTCTCGCCCATACGGTGAGTCTTACCTGTATAGAACAGAATTCTTTCTGTTGTCGTTGTTTTTCCGGCATCTATGTGAGCCATGATACCGATATTTCTGGTATGCTCCAGTGAATATTCTCTTGGCATTAGTTTTTCTCCTTAACAGGTCTTAACTTAAGAATGTAAGACTTAATATCTGTAATGAGCGAAAGCCTTGTTAGCCTCAGCCATTCTGTGAGTTTCTTCCTTCTTCTTGAAAGCTCCGCCTGCGCTATTCTTAGCATCTAAGATCTCAGCAGCAAGTCTCTCTGCCATCGTTCTCTCAGAACGGTTTCTGGAGAAGTTGGTGATCCAACGCAGACCGAGAGTCTGACGTCTTTCAGCACGAACCTCCATAGGAACCTGATAGGTAGAACCGCCTACACGGCGAGCCTTTACCTCAAGAACGGGCATTACGTTTTCAAGAGCAGCGGTGAAAACATCAAGAGCATTTTCGCCTTCCTTTGCATTGATTATCTCGAATGCATCGTAAACGATCTTCTGAGCAACACCCTTCTTGCCGTCGAGCATTATATTGTTGATGAGCTTTGTTACGAGCTTTGAATTATAAAGCGGATCCGGCAGAACGTCTCTTTTGGAAATTTGACCTCTTCTTGGCACTTTACTTCCCTCCTTCATATTTAATGAGTTCATAGGTACTCGAAAGACTTCTTTCGTTAGTGCGCATCTTGGGTTTTATATATCAAAGAAAAAACATGATTGATACTTTAAACTCTTAAAGACGGCACATTACCGTACGCGAGTATTCGCACGGCAGTCTTAAGCAGAAATAAAAGCTTTGCTATTATTTCTTGGGGCGCTTTGCACCATACTTGGAACGGCTCTGGTTACGATTTGCAACGCCCTGAGCATCGAGTGTTCCGCGAATGATATGGTAACGGCATCCGGGAAGGTCACGTACTCTTCCGCCTCTGATGAGAACAACAGAGTGCTCCTGAAGATTGTGTCCGATTCCGGGGATGTAGGTCGTAGCCTCCATTCCGTTGGTGAGTCTTACTCTGGCGATCTTACGAAGAGCAGAGTTAGGCTTCTTCGGGCTGGTGGTGGTAACCTTTGTGCAAACTCCTCTCTTTTGAGGAGAAGACTTGTCGGTAGGAGTACCGGTCAAAGAGTTGAATCCGTGCTGAAGTGCAGGAGACTTTGACTTGTAGACCGACTTTGAGCGTCCGTATTTTACGAGCTGGTTAAAGGTTGGCATGTTTTTCCTCCTTCTTTGATTATTTGCTGCTTTCACAGTCTTTTTATCTTCATTTATAGTATCGCAACTGCATACCATAAACAGACATCATATTATATCACGCACTTTTCTTTTTTGTCAATAGTATTTTTATCTTTTTTATCAAAATATTATTTTTATTGCGGATTTTATCCGTCAACTTCCGTACGCATCCAAAAATCTCCGAGTATATCGTCGAAAGTATCGACGCAATACTCATAGGTAAAGCTCGCATCCTTTTCCTTTGCCTTGTTCTCAGAGAATAGCTGCTCGGTATATTCGTCAAAAAGATACGTGGTTATGCCGTATCTTGAATAGTCAAGGTGCGTTATGAGCGGATGAGCCGACGCGCTCTCTATATAAACGCGAGAGTCGTCGTCTACCGCAAACAAAACGTCCGCCATTGCCCCGAGCATTCTCGCGCCCTTGCCCTTTCCGCTCTCGGAGGTGCAATTTACGAAATTGCCGAGTGACCAGTAAACGAGCATACGTCTGCCGCCCTTGCCTTCCATCCACTCTATCGGCTGAATAACGTGCGGGTGCGTACCAAGCACGAGCTCAACGCCCTCCTCAAGAAAGACGTTTGCCCATTTCTTTTGCGTACTTGAATACTCGTGCGTATATTCCGTACCCCAATGTACCGCCACGACGGTAGCGTCCGCTATCTGCTCGGCAATACGGATATCGGCTCTGACTCGCGATTCCTTTAAAATATCCACAAGATACGGAGACGCCTCTATATCGTCGTCGCCTGCGTAATTTACTCCGTAGGTATAGTTGAGAATAGCCAGCACGATGCCGTTTTCCTCAACCAGCGTTATCTTTTCGGCGTCCTTTTTCGAGTCGTGCATTCCGACGACGGAGACGCTCGGGTATTCCGTCCTCCAATAAGAGAGGCACTCGAGCATCGCATCCGCTCCCTTGTCGAGTGTGTGATTTGTCGCGTGAGCTATAACGTTAAAGCCTGCATCCGCGAGGGCGTCCGCAAGCGCAAGCGGTGAGTTGAAACGCGGATATCCCGAGATACCGTACTTTTCTCCCGCGATAATGACTTCTTGATTGGCTATTTTAACGTTTGAGCTTTCGAGCATTTCCGAGATGTTTTCAAACAAGTGCGAGTAGTCGTATTTTCCGTCCTCACCAAGCCCGCTCTCAATGACAGCGTCGTGCATTAGGATGTCTCCGACCATTATAAGACGCAAGTCTGCCTCAGGTGAGGGAGGCTCGCGGTCGGGATCCCTCGTATTTTGCGGCTCCCGCTCGTCCGTATCTTCCTCCGTCTGAGCGTCGGTGACCTTGTCGGTTATCTTGTCCGTGACTTTATCGGTAACGGTAGTGACGGAGTCAGTAGTCGTATCTTCCCCGTTGTCGGTCGTAACTTCTTCCGTGTCGGAGATTGCGGTATCAAAATACGTAGTGACGGTCGTTTGCGCATCCGTATCGGTCGAGTCTGCCGGTACGTCCGATATATCGGTAACGCAAGCGCAGCACAACGCCGCAAGGGTCGCTGCAAGCAGAACGAGTATCAGTTTCTTTCCTTTATTATTGAACATTGCTTACCTCCACCGTATCGAATCTCATTTGATATCCAACGCGCTCCGCTCCATCGTCACACAGCGTAACGACGCAACAAAACGCAAATCCGTTTTTTTCAAGCATACGCCGCATATTTCGGTTATCTGCGTGCGTATCGCAACGTATGTCCGACAAACCGCGCGACAACGCGATCTCGATCGCTTTTTTTATAAACGCACCCGCAACGCCCTTCCCCTTGCACTCGGGCGAAACGGCTATTCTGTGCACGGCAATATAGTCTCGTTCGTTCAGCCAGCTTCCTTCTACGACGTTGTGGTAGCTCGGCTCGTCACCCTCTACTATCGCACAGACTCCGACGGTCACGTCCTCCGAGCAAACGTAAAGCTCGCCCCTCGCAATATCCGACGAGAAAAGCTCGCGCGAGGGATATTCCCCCTGCCATTGATCGATACCGTTTTCACGAAAGTATGCCCTTGCCGCCGCGACGATATTCATAATATCTTCGATATCATTTTCATCAGCTTTTCTTACGATCATATCTCCACCTCGCGAGTCGTATTATAAAATTATATCAAAGGATCCTTGTTTTTGCAATAGTTCTTTTTCACAAACAAAAAATGAGTATGGTCAGACCATACTCATTTTTTCGTTTTTATCCTTGAGCGCCGTTATCGAGAGGAGGATCCGAGGTGTTCTCGCCGGGAGGTGTTGTGCCCGTTCCGTCTCCGAGATTTTCCTCGTCGTCCTTGTTTTCAACGAAGACAAGCTCCTTCGGCCCTATGACGAGCGTGACTCTGCCCGCCTCGTAGCCCTCGTAGTCAAATCCGACGTAGCTGAAGGTGTTATACTGATGCGTAGTATCCGTACGGCCTACGTATCTGCCCTCCTCTACCATATTGATAAAGTAAGGCTGTCCAATGTTCTCCGACGGTCTGACGCCCGTAGCAAGAGGTCTGTAAACGTACTGTGCGTCCTTGACCTTGACCTGTATCGGGAAGTCTCTGTCGGTGACCTTTATCAGTGCGACGTTCTCGACGTATTGGGGATTTGATCCCCCGTGCGCGATACCGCCGTTTGCCGTGTCGTACGCAACGATAACGTGACGATCACAATAGTCGACAGGCTCCGTACCCTTTACAAAATAGCCTACCTCTATTCTGGTCTTTTTTTCTGTGCATCTTGGGTCAAGCGCACACGCCTCGGTTGCCAGCTTTCCTGAATCGCGGCAAAATTCTACCTGAACGACTCCGCTCGGAGCGTCGTCGTCAAAGGTGCGTACCGGTTCATCGCTGTTAAGGTACTTTTGGTGCAGTTTCGTCATTACCTCATCCCAGATGTAAGCGCAGGGGCTGGTTCTGAGCTCGCTCGTGAGTACCTTTGGTATCTTGTATCCGTACCATACTCCGCCAACGTAGTAAGGAGTATAGGCGAGCAACCATCTGTCGTAGTCGTCACCCGCGGTACCCGTCTTGCCCGCACAGTTCACCTTTTTTCTGAGTGTAACGTTATATGCGGAGCTTGAAGATGAAGAGAACACCGTCTGCATCATCTTCGTCATTATATACGCGTTCTCCTCGCTGAATACCGCGTTCGACTGTGCGTCGTTGGTCAGTACTATCTCACCGTTGGAATCGTAAACGTAGAGGTAGCTTCTCGTCTTGTTGTATATACCGTTGTTGGGGAAGGTGCAGAATGCGCTCGTTATCTCACGTACGGTTATACCGTAGTTCTGCTGTCCGAGAGCAAGTGCCGCAATACCCTTGTCGGTAAGAGTAGTTCCGTTTTCAAGCGTCAGCTTGTCGATGAGGCTGACAAATCCCAGCTTTTCGGTAAGGTATTCAAAGGAGCGTTCTTCTCCGACGAGCATAAGCGTCTTTACGGATACCGTATTTACCGATCTCTCTATCGCGTCTTGTATGGTAGTCAAACCTCCGTATTCTACGGGGAGGTTTTTCGGCCAACCGACAGGCTTATTGGGGTTAGTTCCAAAATTGACGGGTACGTCGTCCATGACTGTCGACCATGTAACGAGTCCTTCTTCAAGCGCAGGGCCGTAAACGGCGAGGGGTTTTATTGAAGATCCCGATGCTCTGGTACTCTGGGAAGCGAGATTGAGTATTCTGTTCTCCGTCTTCTCTCCTCTTCCTCCCACTATTCCGAGCAGGTCACCCGTATAGGGATCGCATATTACCATAGCAGATTCCGCGGGCACACCGCTCACCTGCTTTTTGAGAGCTCGCTCGAACACTTCGTCGTTCTTATACACTTCTTCAAGCACGCTCTGTACCTCAGGGTCCATCAGAGTGTATATCTGTAGTCCCCCCGAATATATCTTTTGGCTGGCGACCTGACGCGTGTAGTGGTAAGTCTCCATAAGATCGACTATAACGTCCTCGATAACGGTATCGGTATACCAGGAATTCGTTGCTATAGTAGTAGATACGTCGGTAAGATTGAGCTCAAGCTCCTTGTCAAACGCCGAGTCAAACTCCTGTTGCGTAATATATCCCTGTGCGAGCATCTCCTGAAGGATAATGTCGCGTCGCTCCATATTGTTCTCCGGATTCTGTACGGGGTCAAAGCGCGTCGGAGCGTTGGTTATCGCGGCGATACTGACGCACTCAATGAGAGTCAGCTCGCTTACGTCCTTTCCGAAATATGCGTTTGCCGCTGCCTGAACGCCATAACATCCCTGTGAGAGCGGAATTATGTTAAGATAAAGCTCGAGTATCTCTTCCTTTGACTTCGTCTTTTCAAGATTGAGTGCGCAGACTATCTCCTGCACCTTTCTCTGAATGGTAACGTCGTCGTACTGCGTTACGTTCTTTACAAGCTGCTGCGTTATTGACGAGCCTCCGTAGGAGCTATTACCGACGAAGAATTTCATAACTGCCGCACTCGTTCTTACCCAGTCAACGCCCTGGTGATCCCAGAAACGCTTGTCCTCTATGGCAACGAAGGCGTCCTTGAGATCCTGCGGTATCTCACCGTAGTCAGCCCACAGACTGTTCTGCTCTCCGTAAAGTCGCTGATCCTCAAGCTCTACGAGCTCTCCCGTTCTGTCCTGACGCGACTGCGCGTCCTGATAATCCATATAATAGATCTGCGTCGTCTGGCTCGTTCCTCCCGTCGCGAGAAGAGTGTCGTCGATATTCGGGTCGATATAGTTTTTGATATATATCGAAAACGCACAAGCAACGATAGCACCCGTGGTTATTACGATCAACAGCAACGTCAAAAGAACGTTGAGAACGCAAGAGACGACCTTGAAAGCGCCTTTACCTGCAAGGCGAACGCTTTTAGCTACCTCTTTGTCCCAATTCACAGGCTTCTTTATTGGTTTTTCGTTTGTCATAAACTCTTTTTTCACTGTTTTTTCCTTCCGCGTAAAGCAGTTTTTGGCTTTGTTGACTTATCCCGATATCTCTCATTACAGAGTATATACCGTTTTTTTGAATACATTATGAATTATTGCAAATAATATTGTTGAATTTCAAAAAATTTACAATGAGGTAAAAAATGAATACACGAACAAAAGAAATAATACTGTACTCCGTTATCTCGCTTACGCTTGCTATCGTTATAGCGCTCACCGTGATAACGAGCGTTTCTCTGTCAAAGGTAAACGTCCTGCAAAAGAGAGTCACCGAGCAGACGCAGGAAAGCGAAACTGCAGCACCCCCCGTAAACGAGGAGGTAATGGCCGAGATCACCTCACAGCGTCTGTACGTACTCGGAGTACGAGACGGCAAGCTGACCGTCTACGCTTCCGACGGTACTACGATAGTTGAGATATTGTCTACCTATATATATTATCTTCCCGAAAACGACCGAAGAGCGTTGTCGGAGGGCATTGACGTTTACTCATCCGAAGAGCTGTCGTCTCTCATTCAGGACTACACCTCTTGAGCTTACTTTAAAACTACGTTTCCCTCTCCGAGAATGGACACAAGCTCCATCAGGAGCTTTTTCGAGGCGTCGGCACCGCTTCCCTCATAATTGATATAACGGGCACTCGAGCTGTCGTATATCACGACGCTCACTCCGCCCGAGAATATTTCTACGAGGTTGGTTGCCTTTTGCAAGGATACGTCGTCAAGCGACGGCACTCTGAGATACAGCTTTGACGCCGTGCTCGGCTTCTCCGTACTGCCTATGTAACGGCGCGTCGGCGTTTCCTTTTTACCCGCAGCGCTCATACAACCCTTTTCGTAGCGGGAATCGTCGTAAAGCTCAAACGCGCCACCGACAAGCACGCGAGGGCGCTCGTCGTCGCGAAGCTGTACGTTTCCGCGCACGAGCACTCCGCACTCGTCACGGAAGAGAGAAGCGCATCTTTCGTAAACTCGCGGAAATACGACAAGCTCGATCTCGCCGAATCTGTCCTCGATGACGACGAACGCCATACGCTCACCTTTTTTGGTGGTCATTTCGCTTTTCTTTGATACGATACCTGCAACAGTACAAGGCGCACCGTCTGAATATTTCTTCTTCGACTGTGCCCCATCGGTATCATCCTCCGAGGCGGACAGTATATCCGATATACCGTCCGTCTCTCCTATTTCATCAAGAGAGAGCTTGTAGTCGTCAAGCATATGACCTGAAAAGTACATACCGCTTGACTCTTTTTCAAGCATAAGCTTCTGTTTTGCGGAATATTCGGGAATGTCGGGATATTCAAATCCGCTCGTCTGCATCTCGTCCTCAAAAGCACTGAACATATCCATCTGCCCTGCGACCTCGCCTCTCTGCTTCTGGTCTTGGGCGTCCATTTGTCTTTCATAGGTAGCGTAGAGTTGACTGCGAAAAGCCCCCATACCGTCGAAGGCACCGCTCTTTATCAAAGCTTCTACCTGACGTTTGTTGCATTGAGGGGCAGACGACATCCTCGCGATAAAATCCTCAAAGGACTTGAACGTGCCTTTATTTCTTTCCTTGATAATGCTATCGATAAATTGCAGTCCCACGTTTTTGAGAGCGAGAAGACCAAATCTGATATTGCCCGCTGAGACAGCAAAGTCGCTTTTACTTTCGTTTATACTCGGCGGTAATACCTTGATGCCGAATTTTGCACTTTCGTTTATGTATTCGGCAGTTTTTTCAAAGTTTCCGAATACGGACGATAACAAAGACGCCATATAGTACTTGGTGTAATGTGCCTTGAGGTAGGCGCTTCTGTAAGAAATGACAGCGTAGGCAGCTGCGTGGCTCTTGTTAAAAGCATAAGACGCGAAGCTCGCCATATCGTCAAAGAGAGCGTTGGATATCTGCTCGGATATGCCGTTTTCGGCGCATCCGCGGATAAATTCCCCTCTCTCCGCCTCCATTGCTTCCGCTTTTTTCTTTGACATTGCACGACGTACGAGGTCGGCGTGTCCAAAGCTGAAGCCTCCGAGCTCTCGGACTATCTGCATTACCTGCTCTTGATAGACGATGCATCCGTAGGTGCTGCCGAGTATCTTTTCAAGTGCGGGGTGAAGGTAGGTCGGCTTTTCCCGTCCGTGACGGCGTTCGATATATTTGGGTATCGAGTCCATCGGACCCGGGCGGTAGAGTGCTATCGTGGCGATTATATCGTCAAGAGAGTCGGGCTTGAGCTGTGTCAGCACCTGTCTCATTCCGCCGCTTTCAAGCTGAAAGACGCCGTTGGTGCTTCCGCTCGATATGAGCTTGAACGTCTTTTTATCGTCAAGCGGAATACGCGTGATATCGAAATTCTCACCCGTATCCTCTCGTATCAGTTTCTGTGCTCGGTCTATAATGGTGAGATAGCGAAGCGCAAGAAAATCAAACTTTACAAGTCCCAGCTTTGCTACCGTATTCATATCAAACTGAGTGACTACCGTTTCTCCGTTTCTCGAAAGCGGCACGTATTCACTGACCGCACGGTCGGTAATAACGACGCCCGCCGCATGAGTGGAGGCGTTTCTCGGCATACCCTCGAGCGCCATTGCAATGTCGATAAGGCGCTTTTGCTCCTCGCCGCTATCGTATATCTCTCTGAAGCGCTGCGTCTTCATAGCATCACCGAGCGTCACGTCGATACCTCGCGGCACTGCCTTTGCTACTGCGTCTACCGAGGAATAGCTCATACCGAGCGCTCTGCCGACGTCTCTTATTGCAGCTCTTGCCGCCATAGTACCGAAGGTGATTATCTGTGCAACGCGTTCTTTGCCGTATCTGTCGCGTACGTACTCGATGACCTCGTCGCGTCTGTCGTAACAAAAGTCAACGTCAAAGTCGGGCATGTTGACTCTTTCGGGATTTAAAAATCTCTCAAAAAGAAGATCGAACGTTATAGGATCCACGTCGGTAATTCCGACAAAGAAAGCTACGAGGCTTCCCGCGCCCGAGCCTCTGCCCGGACCTACGGGAATTGAGTTTTTCTTTGCAAATCCGACGTAATCGCTGACTATCAGGTAGTAGTCGGCAAATCCCATCTTGGATATTACGCCAAGCTCGTACTCGGTACGCTCTATATATTCTTCTTTTGTGTGTCGGTCAAATCTTATATCACCGTTTTCGATACGGCGAGAAAAACCCTCGTACGCCGCGTTGCGCAGGATATCCTCCGTGCGCTCACCGTTTTTGGTTGGGTATTTTGGTAGGTAGAGCTTGTCCTCTTCAAAGGAGAAATCACACGCCTCGGCTATTTTTACCGTGTTATCGCAAGCACGCGGATAGAGGGAGAATAACTCCCGCATCTCTTCGCTGTCCTTGTAATAGAACTCGTCCGTCTCAAATCCGAGAGGTCTTGACTCCGTTATCACGCTCGCCGTCTGTATGCACATAAGGACTGCCTGATTGAAGCTATCCTCTTTTCTGAGATAATGAACGTCGTTTGTCGCTACGAGCTCTATTCCCGTTTTACGAGACATTTCGAGCAAAGCACCGCATACGGTCCTGTCGTCGGACAAGAAATGGTCCTGTATCTCAAGATAGAAATTTCCATCTCCGAACATTTCCTTGAGCTTCAGCGCGTATTCACACGCCGCCTCGTAGTTACCCGCAAGTATCTGCGAGGGGATATAACCCGCAAGGCACGCCGAAAGGCATATAAGACCCTCGGTATGCTCCTTTAAAAGTTCAAGGTCTATTCTCGGCTTTGAGTAGAATCCATCTACGTACGACGCCGAGACCAGTCGTATGAGATTTTTGTATCCCGTCTCGTTTTTACAAAGAAGCACGAGGTGATTCGGTGAGGAGTCAGCCTTGCCCTCCTTTGAAGTCATCGAGCGGGGAGAGACGTACACCTCGCAACCGATGATCGCTTTTATTCCCTCTTTTCGGCAAGCGCAATAAAATTCGTAAGCGCCGAAAAGATTTCCATGGTCGGTAAGCGCAACCGCCGTATGACCGCACTGCTTAGCGTACGCGGCAACGTCGCGTATTCTGCAAGCACCGTCGAGCAAACTATATTCGCTGTGAAGATGAAGATGTACGAAATCTCCCATATTGCGCCTCCCTTCCGCATTTTTAGTAATGCAAAATATTTATATCTTGTTTTTCGCCTTTTCGTAGATAGCGTATATTTTGTTGAGTCTGTGCGTTACTCCCGACTTCGAAACTGCGGGATTTGCCATTGCACCGAGTTGTCCGAGTGAATAATCCGGATACTCAACTCTCAATTTTGCAGTTTCATATAGCTCACTCTCAAGTCCAAGCAATCTGTCATTTTCCTCAAGCCAGGTGATCGCGTCTATATATTTTTGTGCCGCGCCCACGCTCTTTTTGATATTGTTTATCTCAAAGTTACGCGTTCTGTTAGCGTTGTTGCGGATATCCTTCTCTATCTTTCTGTTCATAAAGTCAAAGAGCAACCGTGCCGCCCCGCACAAAGCAAGAAGATCCTCGATGCGCTCGCTTGACCTTATATAAAAAACGTATTTGCCGCTTACCATTCTGCAGGACGCCTTGACGTCTGCCTCAGAGAGCGCTCTGCTGACGGTATCCTTGTATTCGGAGGGTATCCTCATCGACAGATAATAGTCCTTTTGCGGATCGTTCACCGATGCCGAGGCACAGAAAACGCCGCCGAGAAAAGAGGAAAGACACGTCTGACATTTCATAACGGCGTCGTATTCGGCGTCTGCGTTTTGCATCATTTCCGCCGCCTTGCGAGAGGAAAAGGACAAGCCGTACTGTGCCTTTTTTTCGTTTATCGAAAAGACGTCCGCGTCACGTCCGAACTGCTCGCGCACCGTCTTTTTCAGATAGGAGGCAAGCTCCTCGGTGCGAACGCGCACCTCGATACGATCAAAAGAAAACTTTCCCGCACCGAGAAGGATCCCAAATAAAAACGCGCGTCTGCAACACTGATTTTTTCTCGGAGCGCTCGTTATCTCACCGATAGCAAGCTCAGTGAAGGTAGGAGTTCTCTCAGTCAAGGTACTCCACCTCACACTCAAGCGTCACGCCGTGCTTTTTATACACTCGCTCTTTCACTATTCCGATAAGCGCAAGAACGTCCTTGGCGCTTGCGTCTCCGCGGTTTATGATAAATCCGGCGTGCTTTTCCGAGACCTGCGCACCGCCTACCGACACGCCTTTTAGTCCCGTATCGTCTATAAGAGCGGCGGCAAAATAGCCTTCCCCTCTTTTAAACGTACTGCCTGCGCTCGCAAACTCAAGCGGTTGTTTTTCTCTTCTACGAGAGATCAGATCTCTCATCTTGGCGTATATCGCATCACGCTCGCCGCGCTCAAATCTCATTCTCACCGTCAGCACCGTGCAATTAGACCTGCGTGAGAAAAAGCTGTGTCTGTATGAAAAATCAAGCTCATCGGACATAAGCGTTTTTATTTTGTCCTCGTCCGCGTCGTAGTAATCCACCTCAAAGACCACGTCAGACATCTGGCCTCCGTATGCGCCCGCATTCATAAACACGCCGCCTCCGACGGTACCGGGGATACCGTACATAAACTCACCGCCGACCAGTCCTGCCTCGCAAAGCTCGTTTGAAAGAGCGGTCAGGGAAAGTCCCGCCCCGCACTCAACACACTCGCCTTCTATTTTGATCCCGTCCATACCTTCACTGAGCAGGATAACTCCGTCGTAGCCGTCGTCCGAGCATAGTATATTGCTTCCGCGTCCGAGCACCTTCGTCTTTATGTTCATCCGTCGCGCGATACGCAGAGCGAAGGCCATCTCGTCCGCGTTTTTCGGTTCGACCAAAACGGCGCACTCTCCGCCTATCTTGAAGGTAGTGAGTCCCGCCACGCTAACGCCTGGACGGTGAAGTATTTTTCCGTGTGCATATTCAGAGAGACCACTCTGATATGCACAGATATCAAAGGAAGCTGTCATTTTATCTCCTCTAAAAAACGTTGTTGTAACGTGCGCTCAATCTTCACGATCAAGCATATCCTCTGCCGCACGTCTCTGCGACTCGGTCACGTTGATCGAGCCGAGTATTCTCGATAGCTCGTCGATACGTCCCTCTCTGTCAAGCACCTTGACTCCACTCTCAAAGCGGCCGTCGCGATCGTCTTTTGCTATTTTGAGATGCTCGTGAGCAAGTGACGCTATTTGTGCCGAATGGGTAACGCATATCACCTGCGTGTTCTTTGCGCTCTCTTTGAGCTTGAGTCCTATCTTCCTTGCCGTTTTTCCGCTGACTCCCGTATCTATCTCATCGTAGACGACCGTACCCGCTCCGAATTTCTCCGAGAGTACGCATTTGAGCGCAAGCATAACGCGGGCAAGCTCACCGCCACTCGCGGCACCGAGCTCTATCGGCGTTTCCTTTTCCGAGAGAGCAAGAGTAAAGGTCACGCGGTCCGCCCCCTCAGGCGAATACGTCGGCTCTCCGTCACGCGAGAGAAGCGGCTCGCACAATATATCAAAGCGCACCTTCGGCATATCGAGAAAAGACAGATTTTCCGCTATCTCGCCGGACATCTTTTCTGCCGCTTCTTTTCTCTTTGAGGTAAGCCGTTTTGAAATTTCACGCAGATCTTTCTCGGCAGACGCGACGGCTTTATTCAATTCTTCAAGCTCCGCGTCCGAATTTTCGTATTTTTCCACCATACTCTTTGATTCTGCGTATATGAGCAGCAACTCGGGAACGGAAGCGGAATATTTTTTCTTTAGCCTGTTTATAGCGTCTATACGCCCCTCCAGCTTGTCAAGCCGCAGAGTAGGATCGACACCGTCGTCGGTGTATTTTGCCAAGGACTCGGATATATCGTCGATCTCGTAATAGACGTCTCTCATCCTCGCGATAAGCGACTTGATCTCCTCGATCTCGCTACCGACTCCCTCAAGGGCGCTAATACTCTTGTCAATGAGCATACAGGCGTTTCCCTTTTCTCCTCCGTAAAGTGCACGGTAGGCGTAGTTTGCCTGTTTTTTTATCTTTGCGGCAGCGGCAAGCTCGTCTCTTTCAGCCTCGAGCTTTTCAAGCTCATCGGGCTTTGGCTTTACCGCCTCTATTTCTTTTATGCGGCTCTTTAAAAAATCAAGCTGCATACTCTTGTCTGCACTGTCCTTTTCAAAATTGGAAAGTGCCGTCTTTGCTTTCGTAAACGTCGAATAGCACGCCTTGTATTCCGAGACCAGAGCTGAGATACGCGCGTATTCGTCAAGCAGGCGCAAATGAGTCTTTCTGTCAAGCAGAGTTGCATTGTCGTGCTGACCGTGAAAATCTATAAGTGCGCCCGATATGCTCTTTAAAAGGGATGCGGTTGCCGTTCTTCCGTTAAGTCTGACAGTCGACTTGCCGTCAGAGGTAAAGGTACGCATAACGAGAAGCTCTCGCCCCTCGCACTCATATCCGAGCTCCCGTATCAACTCGACTCCCGAGTCTGATATGTCAGTGAAAAGTCCGCTCACCTGAGCACTGCTCTCACCGCGACGCAAAAGCTCTCTGTCGCACTTCCCTCCTACGAGAAGCCGAATAGAGTCCATCACGATGCTTTTTCCCGCACCCGTTTCTCCCGTTATGGCACAAAAGCCGTCGACAAAATCTATGTCCGTGCATTTAATGACGGCAATATTCTCTATATGGATACTTGAGAGCATAGGTCAAATCTCCCCAAACGTGAATCTTTTATCTTTTCCGCATCAAAGCTCGCGGATCATGTGTTTTATGTTATCTGCGACGGAGCCTGCCGACTCTATCGTTTTGCAAACGACGATAATGGTATCGTCTCCCGCAACGCAACCGAGAATATCGGTCATATTGATAGAATCTATACCGACGGCAACTGCTCCCGCCATACCCGGAAAGGTCTTGAGCACTACCTGATTGAGCGCACATTCAACGTGCACTATCGACTCGGTAAGGCTGCTTGATATCTTTGCGTGTTCTTTTTTTGAGTCGCTCTGACGAACGTACTTGTATCCTCCGCCGGTACTTGGTACTTTCGTGAGTTTGAGCTCTCTGATATCTCTCGATACCGTTGCCTGCGTGACGATAAGACCGTATTCCTTGAGCTTTTCTATCAGCTCATCCTGCGTATCTATCTCGTATTCGGCAATAAGCTCGATTATTTTTTTCTGTCTGTTCTTTTTCATTTCCGTATCCTCACATAGCACTCATCGTTTTTTTGCGCAAAACGTTAAAGAATTCTTCTTCCCCGAGAGAAATGAGACGCGCCTTCTTTTCAGCTCGGCTGATCACGATACGAGCGTCTCTGTCAAGCATCTTGCCGTCCTCACCGTCACAACTGATGCAAATTCCGTCTCTGTTGTCGTAGGTTGCCGCCACCTCTATCTCTCCGCCTGCCGAAAATACGATAGACCTTGCCGCAGGGGACAGTGAGCATACGGGAGTGATACATAAGCACTCAAGACTCGGATCGAGTACGGGGCCTCCTGCGGATATAGAATACGCCGTCGAGCCCGTAGGAGTGCTGACGATGAGTCCGTCTCCTCGGTGCTCCGAGACGAGCACTCCGTCAAAATATGCGTTCAGTCCGAGCACTTTTCCTATTCTGACGGAACGTATGACTACGTCGTTGAGGGCGTTTTCGCATACCGTGTAGGTTTCTCCCCCCTGCACGACGCTTACCTTCAGCGTCATTCTCTCGCTCGTACGGTACAAGCCGTCAAAGAGCCGCGTTATCTTCTCGCACTCATCCTTGCCGACCTCTGCCATATATCCGATCCTGCCGAGATTTATACCGAGTATGGCGCAATCCTCCTTGATGGCGAGAGAAGCTGCCCTCAGTATCGTTCCGTCTCCTCCGAGCACGATCGCGGCGTCGGCACCCGAATACATCTGCGCCCGCTCCATATAAACTACGCCGTCCATATCTCCGAGTTCGTCCTTATATTCAAGCGGAACGCGTATCTGCTCCGCTCTGCCGCTGATTATACCCAGCACCTTCAAAAACAGTGCGAAGTCCTTATCCTTTGCGGTATTGGTGACGAGTGCCACCGTCCTGACTTTTTTTGAAATACAGTTCATACCGTACCTCCGTATGTACCTGACGGATACTATCCGTCGTAATATCGTTTTTTTATTGCTTTGCCAGCTCTGCGAGCTTTGCTCTGACAGACGGTATCTCCTCTCCCTTTTCGATAAGGAAAAGGTACTCGCTGTTACCGTCTCCCCCTTTTATCGAGGACGGGATAGCGTCGGTCACTCTGTATCCGAATATCAATACCGAATCGTAAACGCGAGAGAGCGCCCTCAGTCTTGCCGCGGGGTCTCTCACTACTCCCTTACCGACACTCGCTCCGTCAAGCTCAAACTGTGGCTTTACGAGCGAGATAAGGCGCGCACCGTCCGAGAGAAGTCCGAAAAGCGCGGGATGTATGTAAGTCTGCGAAATAAAGGAAACGTCCATCACCGCAAGTGAAAAACCGTCTCCGACCTCGGATGCGGTCATATATCTGGCGTTACATCCCTCAACGTTTCTCACTCTGTCGTCGGATACAAGCGAGGCGTCAAGCTGCCCGTGTCCCGAATCGACCGCGACCACGCTCTCTGCTCCGCGCATAAGAAGCACCTGGGTAAAGCCGCCCGTAGACGCACCGACGTCGATACATTTCTTTCCCGAAACATCAATGCCGAATACGTCAAGCGCACCCTCGAGCTTTCGCGCGGCACGTCCGACGTATTCAACGTCCGAAGCGAGGAGCTCCACGACGTCCGAGTCGGATATATCGTATCCCGCTTTCGTTATCGTCTTTCCGTTTACCTTGACCTTGCCCTCGGTTATATACGCTTTTGCTCTCGTTCTGCTCTTGCACCCACCGTGCTCCTGCAAATATACGTCAAGTCTCATATCAACTCCGAGTGATCGTCAATACTTTCTCGTGCATAGCCAATCCGAGAGAGCGCACAGTATTTCGCTTCCCTCGTATTCTGCAATACAACTCTTTGATAACTCGGTAAGTCTGAGTGCTTCTTTCTTTGCCCCTTCGATACCGAGCTCCGTGACGAAAGTCGTCTTGTCGCTGTCGGCGTCAGAGCCGATCTTCTTTCCGAGGCTCTGCTCGTCACCCTCAACGTCGAGGACATCGTCAACTATCTGAAACGCTCTGCCTATGCAAGAAGCGTATTTTTTAGCGTTAGCCGTTTTTTCTTCGTCCGCTCCCGCCGCTATGCAACCAAGCTCGGCCGCTGCCTCAATGAGCGCTCCCGTCTTCAGACTCTGGAGCTTGCACAGGTACTCGTAGCTTACCTTCGTACCCTCCGCGTACATATCCATTGCCTGACCGCCGCACATTCCGCGCGCACCCGCTGCAACTCCGAGCGTTCTGACCGCCCGAAGCGCACGCTCGGCAGACTCGGATGCACACGAGGCACATTCAAACGCGAGCATTATGAGAGCGTCACCTGCGATAAGCGCTTGCGCCTCACCGTATTTTTTGTGACACGACGGCTTGCCTCTACGAAGATCGTCGTCATCCATGCAAGGAAGGTCGTCGTGAACGAGGGAGAAAGCGTGTATCATCTCAAGAGCACAGGCGTAGCCCGTCGCTTCCCTCTCGTTTCCTCCGAAAAGGCGGGCAAACTCAAGCACCAAAAACGCTCTTATTCTTTTTCCGCCGTCAAGCGTGGAATACGCCATTGCCTCAAAAACGGAGGAAAGCTCCGCGTCGTCGTTTTTAAAATACTCGGCAAGTGCCGCATCGACCGCCTTGGCTTTTTCCTTTACGCAAATCTCGATCGAGGGATATTCACGTGTCATAAACCTCACCTCAGCCCTTGACGTCGGTTGCCGCAAAGGGCGTCGCGCTTACGCTTCCGTCTCCGTTTTCGGTAAGAAGTCTTATCTTCTGCTCCGCGCCCTCCAGCTTTTCGTTACACATCTTTACCAGGGCTATGCCCTCCTCAAAAACGGCAAGCGACTCGTCGAGCGCCGCCGTACCGCTCTCAAGCATACGTACTATCGTTTCAAGGCGGGCAAGCGCCTGTTCAAAGCTCATATCTTTTACGTTATCTGCCATAACTACCTCTCGTCATTTATCTCTGAATTTTATTTCGTCAACCGTACATCTCGCCTCTCCGTCGGAAAAGCTGACGGTTATGTTGTCCCCTGCGCAAGTATCAAGCGCGGATTTTATCACTTTTCCGCCTCCGTCCGAGACGAAGCTGTAACCTCGCGTCAAAACGGATAGGGGGCTGAGGGCGTCGAGCTTTGCCGCTGCAACGGAAAGTCCCTGCCTTTTATTTTTGCATACCGAGTCTATCGAAGAATAAAGCTCCTTCTCGGCGTGCGCCAGATCCATTTTCCTGTCTTCAAGATAGCGCTCGGGGTTTTTGAGCACGGGGCGCGAAGCCATCTGCTCAAGGTGACGTTTTCTGACCTCTATCGTAGCGCCAAGAAGCTGTCTGCATCTATCGGTCACATTCGATATCCTGCGCATCAGCTCACGCGTGTCGGGTACGGCTATCTCTGCCGCCGCACTCGGCGTGGGAGCTCTCCTGTCACAGACGAAGTCACATATAGTAAAGTCCGTCTCGTGTCCGACGGCACTTATCGTAGGTATGGGACAAGCCGCCAGCTCTCTTGCGAGTCTCTCGTCGTTGAACGCCCACAAGTCCTCGATCGAACCGCCTCCGCGTCCGATGATGATGACGTCTACGTTTCTTGCGTTGGCGAAATATCTGACCGCCCCAATAAGACTCGGAGCTGCGTCCGCCCCCTGAACGAGCGCTCCGTAGAGATACATCTCCGCGTAAGGAAAGCGTCGTCCGAGGACGTTTATGATATCTCTGACAGCCGCACCCGTGGGTGAGGTAATGACGCCGATGCGGGAGGGGATCTTCGGCAAAGGCCTTTTTCTCTCGGGGGAGAACAAGCCCTCCGCCTCCAGCTTTCTTTTCAGTTGCTCGTAGGCTACGTAGAGCGAGCCGACTCCGTCAGGCTCTATATCGTCGCAATATATCTGATACTGACCGTCTCTGACGTACGCTCCTATTCTTCCGTGGGCGATTATCTTCATTCCGTTTTCGGGGATGAAGTTGAGCTTTGAAGCGTATCCCTTGAACATTACGGCTTTAATGACGCTCGTTTCGTCCTTTATGGAAAAATAAAAGTGTCCGGTCTTGTAGTGGTTTGTAAAATTTGATATCTCTCCGCGAAGAGATACGTCACAAAGTCGCGCGTCGGACTCGAGTCTGTTCTTTATGTATTCGTTCAGCTCACCGACACCGATCACGTTTCTGTGCGTTTCACGGTTCAAAATTCCAATATCCGTAACAGCTCTCCTCCTTATCCGTTTTTCCTTTTGTATCTTTGCAAAGTGAGAAGCGCCGTACCCACCGCGTTGTCGCTTGAATGCTCGGGCAGAGCAAAAAACGCGCCCGGGTGCTTTTGCGCTATTCTTTCTTTGATGATCGAATTTGACATAACTCCTCCCGCGTATACGAGCGGAAGCTTGCCGTATTCGCTCAACGCCGCATCCGTCATCTTGATCAGCGTTTTTGCGACGTACTCGAGAATAAAGGCGCTGACGTATCCCTTATCCCCTGTGCGCTCGTAGGCGCTACGGCAGAGATTTTCAAGTCCGGACAAGCAACAATCCTTGCCCTTGACACTGACGCCAAAGCCGCCGATACGTTCACTCGTCTTATAGTATTCTTTTGCCGCCGACTCGATATGTGCTCCGCACGGGAAAGGAAATCCGAGCATCACGCCGCATCTGTCGATAGCCTGACCTGCGTTGAGGTCGAGCGTTTGTCCTATTATCCTCGCGTTGACGCCGTCCTGCTCAAACGTGCAGGAAAGCATCTCGGTAGTGCCGCCCGAAACGTGAAAGGCAATAAATTCTCCGTCGGCACATGCCGCACCCGCCCCGGCCGAGTAGACGGCGGCGGTAACGTGACCTGCCTGGTGAGAAAAGCGATAAAGCGGAATATCACCCGCAAAGGACACCGCACTCGCCGCGGATACTCCCGCAAGAAAGCAAGGCATATACGAGCCATCTGCGTCACGCGGTCTTTCGCTCACTCCGACGGCAACTATATCACATTCACGCAATACGTCCGCCGCTCTCTCAAACGCAAGCGGCAGTCCTTTGGTATGAAAGAACACGGCGTCCGATTGGCGCAGTCCCGCCTCACCGTTTTTCACGGGCAACGGAAGCTTTATATTCAAAAGCACCTCGCCGTCAACGGCGGCAACGCCCAGGGATGTCGTGTAGTTGCTCGTGTCTATGCCGAGCACCGCAGTTCTCTTGCTCATTTCTTTCCGAGATCCTTTGCAATAGAATTGAGTATTCCGTTGACGAATCCCTTGATCTTTTCATCGTCGTACGCCTTGACCAATTCTATCGCCTCGTTGATCGCAATATTGAAAGGGACGTCGGTTGCGAGCATCTCGTAGGTGCAAAGGCGAAGTGCTGCCATTCCCACCTTGGATATTCTGTCGAGATTCCATCCCTCACTCTTTGACGAGATGAGAGCGTCTATCTCCTCGAGTCTGTTGCATACACCGAAAAACGTGTCCTTTATGTAATCGTTTTCCTCGATCTCTCGTGCTTCAAGAGCGTTTTGGTAAAGCGTTGCAACGTCACATTCGGTGTTAAAATCGAGCTCGTATATCATACAAAAAACTTCAGTTCTCGATTGTCTTCTGTTCAGCATTTTTCTTTTCAACCGCACACGCGGTCCCTTTCCTTTTTCTTGCAATTTTAGCTTATGGGCGCAAATACGCACATTAATATTTATATCTATACTATTATATACAATAAATATTCATTTGTCAATCTCATATAACGTAATATATGCAATAATATGGGTGTGAAGATGAGAAAAAAACGCACATCCGTTGCAGGCGAGAGTCCGTTTTTGTAAAAAAAGTTCCTTTTCAACTTGAAAAAGTCGGGAGCTTATGGTAAAATCCTTTCATAAGCGAATTTTTGAACGGAGAATTTCCAATGAATATACTACTCACACTCAAACGCGTTGCCTACTCTACCGCATTTTCATTTATGACGACCTTGTTCGTTTTTATGGGGATCTTCACGTTGTTTTACGAGGATCTGTCAATGACTCAAACCAAGGCAATCCCCCTCTCGCAGTATCCGTGGATACTCTTGTTTGCATTCGTTATGGCGTGGCTAAATCACCTGCTCACCTCAACGCTGCTAAACGTTTATATGAGAGTCGGCATACACTTTTGCGGTACGATGGCAGCGATATATCTGATATTCATCGAGACCTTCAAGATGGGACAATCGGGAAGCTCAAAGCTCTCGCTGATGATAGTATTCTCGATAGTATACGCGATAGTTCTCGCGGTATCCTTTGCCATCAGACGAGGTGCTGGGCTGCTCGCGTCAACCATCGAAAAGAGTCAAAAGAAGAAGGCTCAAGACGCAGAAACACAAGAGTGACAAGCGCACCACCTACCCTTTCACATTCAAAGCAAGCGCCCTTAAAAGAGGGCGCTTTTTTTGTGCAACTTACACTTGTTCGTTTGCTTTTTTTATTACATTATTAACAATTCGTAAAAAATGCTTTTTTAGAAAAAAAGTATTGCATATTTGACAAAAAGAGGGTATAATGTCATTTGGGGAAAGTTGGAAAGCTACTCAAAACGAGTAGTTTTGCCTATTCATCCTACGTGCTGACGTATATGCGTTTTGCACGACTGAAACGTGATTTTTAAAAAATAAAAATAGATAACCTCGGAGGTATCAAAATGACGACAAACAAGTTTGTCAAATCATGGATAGACGAAATGGCTACCATGACGCAGCCCGACAAGATCGTCTGGATAGACGGAAGCGAAGAACAGGCAGAGGCTCTCAGAGCTGAGGCTTGTGCAAGCGGTGAGATGATAAAGCTCAACCAGGATCTTCTCCCCGGCTGCTATCTTCACAGAACGGCAATAAACGACGTTGCCAGAGTTGAAGGCAGAACGTTCATCTGCACGTCCAAGAAGGAGGATGCAGGTAACATCAACAACTGGATGGATCCCAAGGAGTGCTACGCTAAGCTCACCAAGCTCTACACGGGTTCTATGAAGGGCAGAACCATGTACGTTATCCCCTACTCTATGGGTGTAGTAGGTTCTGACTTTGCAAAGTACGGAATTGAGCTTACCGACTCTATCTACGTCGTTCTCAACATGCTCATCATGACGCGCGTTGGCACGAACGTGCTTGAGGCTCTCGGTGACTCCGATAACTTCATCAAGGGTCTGCACGCAAGAGCAGATATCGACGAAGAGAACAGATACATCGTTCACTTCCCCGAAGACAACACCATCTGGAGCGTTAACTCCGGTTACGGCGGAAACGTTCTTCTCGGAAAGAAGTGCTTCGCACTCCGTATAGCTTCCTACCTCGGACGTAAAGAGGGCTGGATGGCAGAGCACATGCTCATCCTCGGCGTTGAATATCCCAACGGCGAGATCAAGTACGTTACCGCTGCATTCCCCTCCGCTTGCGGTAAGACCAACCTCGCAATGCTCATTCCTCCGAAGAAGTACAGAGACCTCGGATACAAGGTATGGTGCGTAGGTGACGATATAGCTTGGCTGCGCGTAGGTAAGGACGGCAGACTCTGGGCGGTCAACCCCGAAAACGGATTCTTCGGCGTTGCTCCCGGAACTAACGCAAACTCCAACCCCAACGCTCTCGCTACCTGCCAGAAGGATACCATCTTCACAAACGTAGTTCACAACACTGCAAACAACACCGTTTGGTGGGAAGGTCTTGACAAGAATCCTCCCGCAGAAGCGATCGACTGGAAGGGCAACAAGTGGGATTACACCAAGTTCAACAAGGCTGACAAGTCTACCTGCGGTGCTCACCCCAACTCCAGATTTACTGCAAAGGCTATCAACTGCCCCTGCATTTCAAGCGAGTTCAACTCTCTCGCAGGAGTTCCCGTATCCGCTATCATCTTCGGCGGACGCCGTGCAAAGACCGCTCCCCTCGTTTACCAGTCAACCGGCTGGAGAAACGGTACGTTTGTCGGTTCTATCATGGCTTCCGAGACTACCGCAGCTGCAACGGGTGCTGTCGGCGTAGTTCGTCGCGATCCTATGGCAATGCGTCCCTTCGTTGGTTACGATATGGGTGACTACTGGAAGCACTGGCTCAATATGGAAGCTTCCATCCCCAACGCTCCCAAGATATTCCACGTTAACTCGTTCCACACCGACGACGAAGGCAACTTCATCTGGCCCGGATTCGGTGACAATATGCGTGTTCTTCTCTGGATACTCGACAGATGCGAGGGTAAGGTAGACGCAGTTGAAACTCCCATCGGTTTCGTTCCGAAGGCAGAGGATATCGATATAGAAGGTCTTGACGGTATCACCGTTGACACCATCCGTGATCTTCTCACCGTTGACAACAAGTCATGGCTTGAGGACATCGACAATATCAAGGAATTCTACGCACTCGTTGGCGACAGAGTTCCCGCAGAGCTTTACGACGAGCTTGCAGCTCTCGAAGCAAGACTTTCCAAGTAATAGGATAAACAAAAAAAATCGCTCTCCCGCTGGGCAAAACGCTTGCGGGAGAGCTTTTTTTATATTCTCTGAAAGCACGAAGAGAAGATCAGCACACTCTCTTCCCTCCGACGATACTCGCATAGACACTCATATCTTCATTAAGGATCAGGATATCGGCGTCATAGCCGAGCGCTATCCTTCCCTTGTTAAGTCCGAGATATGCGGCGGGCGTCTCGGACGCCATCCTCACCGCCTCCCAAACGTCGATTCCAAACTCGGTTGCTTTTCTAACACAATAAAGAAGGCTGTGCGATCCGCCCGCAAGCGTACCGTCAGATAGGATAGCGACGCCGTTTTGCATCTTTACCGCAAGTCCACCCGACCGATATTCTCCGTCGGGCATACCGGCACAGGCAAGAGCGTCGGAGACAAGCATCACCCTCTCCGCTCCGAGTGCTCTGTATAAGAGCTTCAGAGCGGCTCCCGATACGTGCACGCCGTCGCAGATGACCTCGGCAAATATTCCGCGTTCTACCGCCGCACCGATAGGCCCGGGGGCTCTGTGGAGCATTGGCGGCATAGCGTTGAAGGCGTGGGTAAGGCAATCCGCGCCCGCATCTATTGCAAGCAGGGCATCTTCGTAGGTGCAATCGGTATGACCGATGCTGACCTTGCATCCAAGAGTTTGGATAAGCTCACACGCCCCCTCGCACTCGGGGGCGATCGTTATTTTCTTTACGTTCGCAATGTGCGAAAGCTTGCGGTAGTCGGGATCTATTATGTATCTTTCATTCTGCGCGCCCTTGCGCTCTTTTGATATGAACGGCCCCTCGAGGTGAAATCCGAGCGGGACGGCTCCGTCACATTCAAGAGATACGGAGCTGACCTCTTCAAGACGCTCGATACTGTCCGTCATCGTCGTAGCGAGGAAGCTCGTCGTACCCTCGCGGGACAGCTCTCGGCTGATATCGGAAAGGCGTCCGTCCATTACGTCATACCCTCCGTAACCGTGGATATGTGTGTCGATCAAGCCCGCAACGGTCATTCTGCCGCAAGCGTCAATATCCGCTCTCTCCGAAAGCTTGCCTATTTCGGTTATTATGCCGTTTTCTGCGCGCAGGTCGAACATTCCGTCTTTCAATCTTGCATTTTTAATTATCATCCTATTAACCCAAACGAAAGCACGCTCGTGCTCACGATACCCCTCCAACTTGAGCCATTAAGCTCTTTATGTACTTCAAGCAGCGTCTGCTCGAGTTCCTCTATCGAGTCCGTTTCACCTCGCAGATATTCCTCTATTCTCAGGCGGCAATCAACGAGTCGCTGTCGTACTCCGCCCAGGCGTATATTCTGTATCTCGAAGCCGCTGCCTTTTTTGTCAAGCAGCCACTCTCTGCGGTAAGAGAGGTAAAAAGCTTCAAGCTTTTTCTCGCACAGCGTTATATCGGAAATAAGACGCGAAAGCTCTTCTCTATCGTTTCTTTGATAGGCATCGCGCAGTCTGACTCCAAGCGTTGACTTTACCGCTAACACATCGCAAAGTGCGGCGGCACTATCAAATAGATATCCGAATCCCTCAACGCAAGAGAGCGCCGACAGGTCTTTTGCATACTGCTCGTACGTCTTTTCTATCCCTTCAAATCGAGCTATGGTAGGGTCATACACACCTAAAAACAGGTCGTTATAAAGAAGCACCCTATCGGGATTGCACATCTTGTTTTTATATTCGTCTATCGGAGTGCACGGCAGATCCAGCTTCATAAAATCGTCGAACGCTACGTTGAAGGTCTCTTTGAATTTTTTCTTTATCAGCGTCGGATCCTCGTTTCCTCTATATACCTCTGCACCCCAGAAAAGTGTCGGAAGAACACTGAACACAGAGGCTTCTCCTCCGTCGTCTCCCCAACATGTAATAAATATATTTTTTATACCGTTGTCACGACAGCTCGCCATCGCCTTTTCGGTTCTTTTTATAGACAAGTTGTTGTGAGGAGTAAAGCCCGTCCACGTCCATGCACCTCCCGCAAACCATATATCGCTGTCAAAGCGCTTGTGCGCCTCTATCATATTGTCGTATTCGCTCCTGTCGTCGCGATAATAGTCCCAATAAACGAGCCCGACATCACGAGGCACGCAAGCGGATATCTCGGGAGTTATAACGCTCGGAGAATCCGAGTAATATCTGCCTCCCGTAGCGAGACGGAAGAACATATCACTCCACATTATCGGATCAAACCCGTATTTCTTTGCTATTTGTGTAACCTTTTCAAGATGGCGTGAGAGAATACCGAATCGATCGACGTCCCCGTGCAGATCCCGATACTTACCGCGTCCGAGAGAATGTGCCTCGTCCATTCCGATATGAATGACGTTTGTCGAGTAGTACTGTCTGAGGGTAGAGAGCATATCGTCAATGAGCTTGTACGTTCTCTCATCCTCCGCAAGAAGAATATCCTTACAGTCGTTTATCTGTTTGTATTCATTCCATCTGAATATCTGATTTAAGTGAGCGAGCGTCTGTATACAAGGAATAAGCTCAATACCTCGCTCCTCTCCGTATGCGACAAGCTCATTTATCTCCTCTTTGGTATATCTTCCGCGCAGATAACCGAACTTCGCCTGTCCGTCTACCTCGTAGGTGTCCTCGGTATAGAGCATCAGCATATTATATCCCATTTTGCTCAATGCATCTATGAGCCTTTTTAGTGCGCAAACGCTCATAACGGCGTTACGCGAGCAGTCTACCATAATACCGAAATAGTTCTTTTCCATTTTACACCTCAAAAACAAAAATGAGCATAAGAGGATGATCCTATGCTCATTATACAGAACAAAGATAAAAAAGTAAAGTAATATTTCCCTCAGATATTATCCGCGGTCTTTCTGTTGCGGTAGTAATATTCCTTGTCGTGCTCGTTTATCTCTCGCAGTACTCGGCAGGGATTTCCGACCGCAACGACGCCTGATGGCACGTCTCTGGTAACGACGCTTCCGGCTCCTATGACGGTATTGTCTCCGATAGTGACTCCGGGCAGAATAACGGCACCCGAGCCTATCCAACAGTTCTTTCCTATTCGAACGGGGAGATTGAACTGCGTAGGTATTGCGCGCAGTTCAGCGTCGAGCGGATGAGACGCCGTAGCAATTGTTACGTTAGGAGCTATCAGGGTATTGTCTCCGACGTAAATATGCGTGTCGTCAACCATAGTAAGACTAAAATTGGCGTAGACGTTATTACCGAAATGAACGTGTCTGCCTCCCCAGTTAGCGTGAAGCGGCGGTTCAATATAACACCCCTCGCCTATCTCGGCAAACATTTCGCGGAGCAGCTCTTTTCTTTTATCCTGCTCGCTCGGACGCGTCGCGTTAAAGTCGTAGAGCCTCTCAAGGCAAGCCCTCTGCTCTGCAAGAAGCTCGGGCGCGCCCTGGTCGTTATATAACATTCCGTTAAGCATTTTTTCATGAATATCCATTTTTAGCTCTCCTGTGTGTTTGATTTTTTACAAGGTGATAACCGACAGCATCGTTCCGCGTCGGCCAAGAGTATATCTGTGAGACCAGAAATGCTCGGGGTGCTCGTAGGTGCACACGTCTATTATCTCAACGTTGTCAGAGTGCAATCCCGCACGCAAAAGAAGGTATTCGTTTGCACCGCCAAGATCAAGCAGATACTTATCCGAATTATCTTTTTTTACAAAAAACGCACTCACGTCGTCCCCTACACTATCGCAGGCGGCATCATACACATCACGCCCCACCTCGTAGCAATTTTTGCATATACAAGCACCTATTGCCGCCACTATGTGCGATTTTTCTGCACCGTTTTGACACATAGCTTCCACTCCGGCACCACAAATGTCACCGAAAGTTCCGCGCCATCCTGCGTGCAGAGCGGCAACGACTCCGTTTTTTTCATCCGAAAGAAGTATCGGTACGCAATCTGCCGTTTTCACTCCGAGAACCACTCCGCGTTCTTTCGTAACATAGCCGTCGCACTCCGTGCTGGGAGCAGAAAAGTACCCTTCTCCGCACATGTCACGGCTGACGTAGACGACCTTGTTTGAATGTATCTGCGGCATTGAGACCACGCTTTGTGCATTAAATCCTACGGCGTGTGCAAAGATACGGAGATTCTCTCTGACGGTCTGCTCGTCGTCTCCTCTTCCGTAGGCGAGGTTGAGAGAGCGTGTATGCTCACACTTGCTCACACCGCCAAGCCTCGTTGAAAAGGCGTGCTTGGCTTTTATTATATCCGCCGTATAGTAAACGACGTCGTTATGACGCTTTATCTGCATGGGGGCTCCCCTCTCATAAAACGAATATCTTTTCGCTCTTTATCGCGCTTCCGCCCTCGTATTCATACACTCTGCCAAGTGCAAAAAATCCGTCCTCGGAATATAGACGTACGTACTGACCTACCTCGTAGTGCGTGCCTATCTTTTTTTGGTATATCTCGCATCCCGAGTAGCAGAGCTTGTAGAAAAAGCCGTCAAGCTTTACTATCGGATACTCGTAAAAAAGCTCCTCGGTGGGTCTTAGCAAAGACAAAAGCTCGTCGTTTGAGAGCTCCGATATCTGTTCTATACTATACGCCTGTGAAATATTAAATCCACCTGCATCCGTCCTCTCAAGGCTCGACATGACAGCACCACATCCGCATCTCTCTCCGATCTCGGTACAGAGAGTACGGATGTACGTTCCCTTTGAAACTCGGCAATCGACCGAGTACTCGTCAAACGAGAGTTTGGTTGCTTTTATTGAATAGACCTCTATTTCCCTTGCGTCTCTCTCAACGGTAATTCCATCTCGTGCAAGCTCGTAGAGCTTTTTGCCGTTGTACTTTATTGCAGAATACATAGGCGGCGTCTGCATGCTTTTACCGATCATTCCCTCGCACACAGAAAGCACCTCGTCCTCTTCGGGTATGGGAGCACCCGTCGGAGTGCAGTTTCCCCATATATCTTCGGTGTCACTGACGCATCCGAGCTTGAGCGTTGCACGGTAGCTTTTGTCCGAGACGTGAGCATATTCACTTGCTTTTGCTGCCCTGCCGACAAGCACGACGAGCACTCCCGTAGCGTTTGGATCGAGCGTACCCGCGTGACCTACACGCTTCGTTTTATAGAGTCTGCGTATCTTGTTTACTATATCGTGGCTCGTTGCTCCGGCGTGCTTATTGATAACGAGTACGCCCGATGGCTCAAGGTTTACATTACTTTTCATAAAACCTCACAAACACATAGCCGCACGACGTGCGGCTATGTGTAATGATACCTATATTATTCGCCCGTAACTACGGTAATACCCAGCTCGTCAAGAGCCTTGGGATCCTGAGGTGCGGGGCATCCTGACATAAGCTCGCTCGCGTTCTGTACCTTCGGGAAGGCTATAACGTCACGCAGAGAGTCAGCTCCGCAAAGGATCATGGAAAGTCTGTCAAGACCGATTCCCGCACCGCCGTGAGGAGGCGCACCGTACTTGTACGCGTCAACGAGGAATCCGAACTTCGTGTCTATCTCTTCCTTTGTAAGTCCAAGACAGTCGAACATCTTTTCCTGAAGCTCGTAGTCGGTTATACGGATAGAGCCCGAAAGAAGCTCAACACCGTTGAGAACGAGATCGTAAGCCTTTGCTCTGACCTTGCCGGGATCTGTATCGAGATATTCGAGGCACTCGTCAAGAGGCATCGTAAAGGGGTGATGCATAGCATCCCACGCGCCCGTTTCCTCGTTCCACTCAAAGAAGGGGAACTCCGTGATCCAAAGTAGATCGTAGGTGTCGGGGATGATATCAAGCTGCTTTGCAATAGTGAGTCTGAGCATACCGAGTACGGGCAGAGTCACGCGGTTCTTGTCAGCGAGAATAAACGCAGCGTCTCCCTTTTCGCATCCGAGAGCACTCATGATAGCTTCAAGCTCACCATCTGCCATAAACTTACCAAACGAGCAGGTGGGAACGTCCTCCGTCCATCTGATATAGGCAACTCCCTTGGCGCCTATTCCCTTTGCTTTTTCAATAAGCTTGTCTATTTCTTTTCTCGTGAGCTTTGCGGCGGCACCCTTTGCCACTATACCGCGAACGGATCCACCGTCCGCAACCGCACCCGAGAACACGGAAAATCCGCTGTTCTTTACAAGGTCGGAAATATCAGTTATCTCCATACCAAAGCGCGTATCGGGCTTGTCGGAGCCGTATCTGTTCATAGCGTCTGCGTAGGTGAGGCGCTTGATGTTTTCCGGCAGGATATGTCCTACGGTCTCGGAGAATACGCGGCGCATAAAGCCCTCTATCATTTCCATGATATCCTCTTGAGTCACGAATGACATCTCAAGGTCTATCTGCGTAAACTCGGGCTGTCTGTCTGCGCGAAGGTCCTCGTCTCTGAAGCAACGAGCTATCTGAATGTATCTGTCAAAGCCCGAGAGCATAAGAAGCTGCTTGTATATCTGAGGAGACTGGGGCAAAGCGTAGAACTTGCCGTTATGTATTCTCGACGGCACGAGGTAGTCTCTCGCACCCTCGGGAGTCGGCTTTATCATCATAGGAGTTTCTATCTCGTAAAAGCCGTTGTCGTAGAAATACTCTCTTGCGATGCGCGCAATATCGTGACGCATCTTGATATTTCTCTGGAGTTTAGGACGGCGAAGGTCAATATATCTATACTTGAGACTGATCTCGTCGCGTACGTTGTTGTCGTCGTTTACCTCAAAGGGAGTGGTGTGAGCGGCGGAAAGCACCTTGTACTCGTCAACCGCGATCTCGATAGCACCGGTCGGAAGATTGGGATTTACAGCGCCCTCTCCTCTCTTTCTGATAACGCCCTTTGCGCATACGACGAATTCACTTCTCGTAGTAAACGCCTTTTTGAATATTTCTCTGTCGGTATTATCGTCAAATGCAAGCTGCACGATTCCCGTACGGTCGCGAAGATCGATAAATATCAAAGCGCCGAGATCTCTCTGTCTCTGTACCCATCCGAGCACCGTAACGTGCTCTCCGAGCATTTCCTCACGAAGATCACCGCAATAATGCGTTCTTCTGTCTTTTTCACAAAAAAGTTCTGCCATATCCTTTATCCTTATCCTTTTCTTTTTGGAATTATTTTTCAGTTTTTACTTGCATCGGTATTTTGTCCTACCGTCTGTTTGAGCGCAATATCGAGCACCTCGGAGGCAAACTTTGCTCTGTCCTTGAGAAGCTGATCAAAGCCGCCCTTGTCGGTATTCGTATCAAAGGCGGAGCTCACGATATGTCCTACTCCGTACATATCAAGAAAATCAAAGTATCTGGAGCTTAATATTATCTCAAATATCTCGTCGTTTTCAATATCAAGCTCGCTTGCGGTAAGCAAATAAAATTCACTTATTGAGACCGTATAAAACTGCGACAAAAACTCAAGAGACATCTCTTTGGCACTTGCCGCCATCGGTATTGCCGTAAAGAACGTGTCCGAAAATTCAAGCACGCTCGTGTATTCTCCGCAGTTGTACGACGGAAGCGGTACTATACTGCGGCTGCCTCCTGCGGTATTGTTCGCCTCACCGAGAGAGGAAATATAAAAGAGGGTGTTTTGGGCATCCTTTGAATGATAAGCACCCATCTGCGAGGTCTTTTCAAAATAAAATACGTTTCTCGGGTCGTAGACGGTCACGGTAGGCACGTCGCCCGTACTCTTGGTAACGGTCTTTGCGCCCATTCCCTTCCAAAGAAGGTAGAGTGCGTTTTCACCGCCGACAAGCGAATCGAGGGATCTTTCTCCGTCCGAGGCCTCTCGGACAAGACGCAACATAACGTCGTAACTCCACTTGCCCAACGTAACGAGCTGTTCAACGTATCCGCTTTCATAGCCTATCTCTCTCAATATATCCTCATTGCACGAAACGACGGCGGCACTCGAAACGGACGAGCGGATAGGTGCGCCCGTTATCATATATATCTTGCCGTAAACGCTCAACTGTCGCATAGCACTAACCGAAACTCCAAGAGAAGCGTCGTTTGCTATTCCGTATTTATATAACTCGTCAAGATGACCGTACATCATCATATCCGACATATCCGTGCCGTTTGCATAAACGACGTCGGGACAGCTCATTGAATCGATGCTTTCCTTTATCGTTTTGGCAACGTCCTCGGTCGTTTGTCTGACGAGCTTTACGTTCAGCGTTTTTTCTATCTTTTCGTTTCTTTCAAAAACGAGAGAATCGTAAGTATCGGAGCTGACGTCGTCCGAATTGAATATATCTTCATCGCAATCGTCAAGCGGACAAAGTACAGTTAGCGACGCCCCTCCCCAGTCACTCGGCTCGCCGGGTACGGGTGTAAGCGGCAGGTCGTTTGTGCCGACTTCGGTATCTGCCGCACTATCGACGGCGGGACGTGAGCTTGCGGGGCTCGTTTGCTCGTCCGTTACGGCATCCGTATCGGGAGCTGTAAAATCTGAACTGCACGAGCACAAGAGGGCAAGAAGCGTAATTACCAACGCAACGAAAAGAACTGCCGCGAGTCTTTTCTTTGGCGTATCCGTATGCATTTTACCCCTCCTTTATTTTGCTGAAAACGCTTTATTTTTTGGCGTTTCTGACTTCTATTCTGTTTACTCGTTTAGAAACGGAGCACAAAAGCTCGTAGCTTATCGTATTTGCGGCTTTGGCAAGTGCAGTAATGTTCTTGCCATCCGCGTCGAATATTTCTGCCTCGTCACCAACTCGTACGCCGTCGATATCGGTAATATCGAGCATACATTGGTCCATACATACGCGTCCGACGATCTTGGCGTACTTGCCGTGGACGTACATTCCGCCCTCTCCGAGCACTCGCAAAAATCCGTCGGCGTAACCTGCCGCTACCGTCGCAAGCGTCATATCTCGCGCGGCGGTAAAACGAGCACCGTAGCTTACGGTCTCACCCGCCTTTAAGGTATGTATATGGGTGATGGCGGTAACGAATCTCATAACGGGCTTCAGCCCTATATCGTATCGTCCCGTCTCAAAAGGAGAGTGACCGTAGAGCATTATTCCCGCTCTTACCATATCAAAGTTATACTCGGGATATCTGACGGATGCGGCGCTATTGCAAAGATGTACGGTCTCAAAGCTGACCGAATCGTTCTTCAGCGCATTGATAACGGAAAAGAAGCTCTCCGCCTGTCTTACGCTCATATCCTTGGTCTCGCCCTCCGTCTCATCGGCGCACGCAAAGTGAGTAAACGCTCCAACCATCGATAGTCCACGAAGCTCAGCCGCTCTCTGTATCTCGGCAACGCACTCGGACTCAGAAGCGCAAAATCCGATACGGTTCATTCCCGTATCTATCTTTACGTGGCACCTTAAAACCACATCTTCGTCCACCTCACCGTCGGCTTTTGCTCTGGCGAGCGCGTCTGCGAGGCTCTTTGCATATTCGTAGGAATACACGGTCTGTGTAACTCCGTATCTGATGAGAAGAGCCACGTTCTCGCTCGGAGTATAGCCGAGAATGAGAATGCTCGCGTCACGCGCGTATTTTCTTATCTCGATAGCTTCCTCAAGGCAGGAAACACCGAAATCGCGCGCCCCTGCCTCAACGAGTCGCGGGACGCATATCTCTGCACCGTGACCGTAGCAATCCGCCTTAACGATACACATTACGGTACAATCGGGGGTGTTTTTTCTTATATGCTCGGTCAGCACCTCGTAGTTGTGTACGAGCGCGTCCGTATCTATCTCTGCCCAAATTTTATGTTTTAACAAATTATCATCATCCTATCTTTTATCTTTTAAACGTAGATGAAGCTGTCAAAAACTACGTCAAGCTCCTCCGTCGTTGCCGCCAGAGGCTTTCCCGTTTTTTTGTCTATAAATACCTCAACTCTCGCGTCCCCTTTTTCATAGACGACGACAGCGGCGTCCTTTGCCTCGTACTCACCCTCGGAATACTCAAGCACGTCACTAAAACGCAAGTCGAACAGGTCCGCTAACATCATATACCTATACGATATATTCTCCGACACGACCACGTCAACGCCGCTCACGTTGACTCGGACTATACCGCCCGACCTCACGGCGCTGATAGAAGATATCGTCTCGGGGTAAGTGAAAAGAACGCTTCCGTCCCTCTGATGCGTATTCTCCCCCTCCGACGCGCCGCCATCCGACGTATCCTCCGTTGGAAGAAAAGACAACGAGACGGATGCACGATATTCGATATCGTCTGAACGAACGGTGAGATTTGCCGAAAACGGACGCTCAAAAACGGAACAAAGTTTCTCGTTTACGGCAGGGGCACAGGATACGAGGGTAAATGGCGTGAGGATCACGAGAAAGAGCAAAAGTGCAGTCTTCAAATAGCGTGACATAGCAACCTCCAAATAAGAAATCTTGCTATATCATATTCAAAAAGGTGCTACGACTATGAAAAACTAACGGCTGAAATTTCTTGCACAGTAAAACGCTGCGGCATTGTAGAATTTCTCGTCTCCGTCAAAGATGACGGCGCAGCGCGTATCGCCCTTTTTGTACACGGCGTAATATATTTCGTTGCTCGCAGTATCCGAAACGTAGGATCTGACCTTTTCCACGTCCTTGACGTCCGCTTCACTTCTGTACGGGCATATACGAAGCATATCACGAAGCTCCCCCTCAAAGACCTTCTTTGAGGCGGCGCCGCCGTAGATCTTGTATATTCTGAAGCTGCCGTCTACTATCTCGTAGTCACGGCTCTCACTCATAAGAGGCAACGTCACAAACACGACTCCGGCAGTCAATCCGCCGAAAATGATAAACGCGGGTATGCTCATCATTATAAGCGTAAAGAACAGCGTGACGAGCAGCATAAACGCGTATAGCAGGATAAAAAATACTACTCTCGCGAGAAGCGCACCCTCGCGTTTGCACTTTCTCGTATATTCGTGAATTCCCGTTGCTTTCATAAGGCTGATCAAAAAACTCCATTAAACAAAACTTTACATTGTAGTATAACATATATTTATCTGTTTTTCAACTTTTTTTCCAATATTAATTAAGCATACGAAGGAATTTTAACGAAGGTCGTGAGATTTTGTTTTTACAAGAAAAAATATTCATTTAAACTATTGACAATTATAAAACGGTATGCTATTATATATTGGTCGTGAAAAGCGACGATGCGCCCTTAGCTCAGCGGATAGAGTGCCCGGCTACGAACCGGTAGGTCAGAGGTTCGAATCCTCTAGGGCGCGCCAACAAAAAAGCCTAATTTGTCTACCGGACAAATTAGTCTTTTTTGAATGATGTTTGCCTTCGGCAAATTATGACGGCTTCGCCTAATGATGT
>JAZQXE010000071.1:0-29197 GCA_045632705.1 Eubacteriales bacterium
GGTACTTGCAATTCCATTTTGTGTGTGCTAAACTATTTGTGTCTATGGTTTCTTTTTTCATAGATAAATCCTCCGATTGTGTTTGGGTTTTTGACTGGCAGGTCAAATTCATTATATCACAATCGGAGGATTTTTTCTCACTGGTTAACCTCTTTTGAACCACGCGACTATCGCGTGGTTTTCATTGTACAATAAAAAGGGCAAGCCGCACGGCTTGCCCTTTTTCGTTCATTTTAGATTTCAGTTCTCTTCTCTGCCGTCAACTACGATCAGAGTATCGGGAGCGTTGGTAAACGCACCCTCAGTCATGGTAACGTCGTCGTTCAAGACGAGCTTTGTCAGTTTCGTTGCGTTGAACGCACCCTCGCATATCTTCTTTACTCCGTCGGGGAGGATATATTCTCCCGTTCTGCCCGCAGGGAAATACAACAACGCCGTAAGCTCAACGCCAAGAGGTGTCTCGTCATCCCTCTTGTATGAACCGCGATACAACACGCCGTCAACAGAAAGTATGTTCTTTTCGTTTTCGACGTATATATTGGTGAGATTATTCGGCTCGGTTCCCAAGCTGATCTCTATGCTCTTCTCGTCCTCGTACGTTGCGGTATGGATGGTTATATCCAGCAGCTGCTCGATGTATTTGAAATAATCCATTTTGTTGATCTCTGCAGCCCTTATATGACCGTCGTTCAAGGAGAAGCTGTAACTGCCGCTGTCGTCGGTGACCTGTCCGTAAATCGTACCCGAGTCCGCGCTCTTTGACGTCGTTATTTTCAGTCCCATATAGGTAAGTATTTTCTTACCGTCTTTCTCCGTGATCTTGAGTGTACCGTCGTCCTTTTCCGTATCTGCGGGCGGATCGGTAACCACATCGTCGTTGCTGTCATCGGTAATGCTATCCGTCACCTTATCCGTCACTTTGTCACTTATACCGGACGTGTCCGTGTCATTTGTAACTACTTCACACGTATGAGCCCCCACGACAGTATCTGCCGTGTCTGCGTCCGCACAACCAAACATCAAAAGAAGCAAGCATCCCATCAACACTAAAACTGCCGTTTTTTTCATAAAATTTCCTCCCGTCACACGAGTGTTTAGACGATATATCTCGTTCAAGTATATTGTATCATATCACACAAAAAAATTCAATTGTTGACTTTAAACTAAAACTCACCCTTGAAAGTGTTATTAATTACCAAACAATATTTATTTTGCGACCACAAGTAAAACGAGGCGATATACCGCCTCGTTTTTATTAAAGCTATGAAAATGCACTCAGATCGTCATTTGCACTTGTCCTTGATTATCGAGGAAAGCGAGGGGGGACAGAATTCGTTTACGGGGAATTTCATATTGCGGAAAACGCTGCAGGGATCATCCTCCTCACACGCCACACATTCTTTGTCGGGGACGCAGTACTCGGAAGCGTTCACGATGAGCTGGGTGGGGCGCTCCATACGGACGACCGAGAAAAATCCGAGAGATACCGTGAGTATCTTTCCGTCCTCGCAATCTGATATGGGGGCAGAGAGCGTGCAACACACGGAATCGGGAATGTCCGAGCAGGAGCAACAGCAACAGCAGCTCGTTTTGCGCTCTTTTTCCACCTTAACTCCGAGGACGACGGGGTCTGCCACCTCAAAAACCGCTATCGGAAGATTGGAGGAACATTCCGCACCCGAAAGATCGGGATGCTTGCAAAAGCTATCCTCCGCCGTGCTCTTGTAAATACTCACGTTACCCTCGCTTCCGTAAAGGATCACCTTTTTCTCTACTACTGCGATCCCCTCAAATTCCTGTACGTTTGATCTTCCTATACACGCCTCAAAACGAAGTTTAACGTATATTCTTATGCTGACCTGGTAAAATCCGCGATTGAAATGGATAGGGTCAACTGATATATTGGCATACACAACGCATGCACTTTTGGCTCTGAGCGCCGTCGTTCTTTCTATTATCTCCTTGCCGAAGTCGGTAAGATATACCACCACATCCTCGTAGCAATCCTTATCTTTGCAGCTATCAAGCACACGGTAAGTGTCGATGCATACTGATTCCTTCTGAGAGGAAGCGGTGCCGCAATTGGATGTGCCGCAGGTGCATCTGTTCTCAGACATAACTAAAGTCTCTCCTTATGATAGATTGAAGAATATGCTTCTTCCCTAACATTGTATGAGAGAGATCCCGCTTTGTTCATAAAAGAAAAGGTATCGTCACGCTTTTTTTGACGATACCTTTTGCCGTATTATTCGATTACCGATTTCATAATAGTGATGCATGGACGCACGCCGTAACTTGAATAATCGACTCCCGAGCCGCGCTCGTCGATCTTTCCCTCGTAGTTCGCCTTTGCCGCACTGTTTTGCGATGCACCGGGTGAGCGGAGCCACCAGTAGGTCGCGTCATAATCACTCTTTGTGTAAACTCCGCGCGATATCGCGTAATCGGTAGGAGTACCGAATATCTGCTCTGCCGAGAGCAATGCCTTTGCCTCGTCGATAGAGAGAAGATACACGCGGTCGGTAGTGTCCGCGCCTCCCTTCGTACCGCACTTGACGTTGTCGGGGTTGGCGTTAGTTATCTCGGAGACGAATTTCGCCTCGTCAGCGGAAAATGCGGTAGAGAAAAATTCCCCGTTAAGCCACGCTCTGAGAGTACAACTCTCCCAGTAGGAAGGCTTGTCCTTCTTTTCATCGTACTTTACGCAGTCGAGCACGTACTTTGAAATGAGCGTAACGGTGTTATCGTCACTCTTTAGTACTATCCACTCTATCGGATCTGCCGAGCCGTATCCGTCCTGCTCGTAGTTGCCAAACGTCACGACGTCCCCCGCCTCAAGTCCGTAAAAGCGGTAACTCGACAGCACCGAGGCGCTGTCGGAAAACCACTCGATGTCACGAAGCGTCTTTGCCGCCTTGTCATAATCCCCCTTTTCGATATCCGACATAGCAGTTGAATATCGTATCATGGGTACGACAAGGAAAACGCATAGACAAACGATAAGGCAAAGTGCCGCGCAAGCGGCTGATATGATGATAGCCTTTTTCTTTCTCGCTTTTCTCTTTCTCTCTAAATTGGCTCTGTTCTCGCGCGCCTTTTGTGCCGCTTCCTCTCTCATTTTAGCTTCGAGACGGCGTTTTTCTGCGGCTTCTTTTTCTTCACGCTCACGCTCAAGATACCTTTCTCTTGCCTGCAGATAGTCGTCGCTAAGCGCGTCGTCCGTACTTCTTGCCTCCGCGCGATAATCCTTTACTTCGTCTACGGGAGCGGATGCCAGATACTGCTCGTTATTCTTTTTCTGTTCATTTGCTATATCGGCTATGATGCTCTCGTAATATTCAAGAGCGCTCGCGGGAGCAGTTTCACGTAGTTTTTTGTAGTATTCTCCGTCGTAGATGCTCTCAGAGTGAGTTCTGGCACAGGAGAAGGTATAGCCGCCCTCGTGATCGTCTATAAACCTCGCACCGTACTCCGAAAGTATCGCCCCAAAGTACGCCGCGTAGTCGCGCTCGTCGTTTTTGAGTATTATCTCGTACATCTTAAGAGCATTGAAATACTGCTCGTCGCGATGATAGAATTCCGCCTTCTGATGCAGGTCGAGCATCTGTTCGTCGTAGCTTGCATATATCTTTTTAAATCCGCAGTTACGGCAGACGTGCTCTCCCTCACCCCGATAGGTGAGCTTTTCTCCGCAACGCGTACAATACAACTGAGTCAACTTGTGTTCCTCCGAGCTTGATGTTCTTACCGAATTATTATATATCATTACATTATACAAGTCAAGCGCGGGAAAGTGTCAAAAATGTAACTTTTTCAGCTTTTAGGCTAAATAAGCACCCCGCGCGATATTGACAAGAGCGGTAAAGCGTGATAAAATGTATGATTGAATAGGTATTTATATATGACCGAAAGGAAGATAAGAAAATGGCATCAGAAAAGAAAATGGTCGAACAGATAACGTCAATGGACGAGGACTTTGCGAAGTGGTATACCGACATCGTAAAAAAAGCCGAGCTCATTGAATACACGAGTGTAAAGGGCTGTATGGTCATCCGTCCTTACGGCTATGCAATATGGGAAAATATGCAGAGGATCCTTGACGGTATGTTCAAGGCTACGGGACACGAAAACGTCTGTATGCCTATGTTCATCCCCGAGTCTCTGCTCAACAAGGAAAAGGATCACGTTGAGGGATTTGCTCCCGAGGTCGCGTGGGTAACCTACGGCGGAAGTGAAAAGCTCGAAGAGCGTCTCTGCGTACGTCCTACCTCCGAAACTCTCTTCTGCGAGCACTACGCAAACGTAGTTCACTCCTACAGAGACCTGCCCAAAAAGTACAATCAGTGGGTAAGCGTCGTAAGATGGGAAAAGAACACCCGTCCCTTCCTCCGTTCAAGAGAATTTCTCTGGCAGGAGGGACACACCATACACGCAACGGCGGCAGAGGCAATTGAAGAGACGGAGCGTATGCTCAACGTTTACGCAGACTTCTGCGAGAACAACCTCGCTATGCCCGTCGTAAAGGGTAAGAAGACGGAAAGCGACAAGTTCGCAGGTGCGGTCGCAACCTACGCCATTGAAGCACTCATGCACGACGGTCAGGCGCTCCAGGCAGGTACCTCTCACTATTTCGGTGACGGTTTTGCCCGTGCATTTGACATCGAATACACCGACAAGGATAACAAGAAGGCTTATCCTCATCAGACGTCCTGGGGAGTTACCACCCGTCTTATCGGTGCTATCATAATGACTCACGGAGACAACAACGGTCTCGTCCTTCCCCCCGACGTTGCTCCCATACAGGTAGTGATCATACCCGTAGCACAGCACAAGGAGGGCGTACTTGAAAAGGCGGCAGAGATCCGCGACCGCCTCGCAAGTGCAGGATACAGAGTAAAGCTCGACGACTCGGACAACTCTGCAGGATGGAAGTACAGCGAATACGAAATGAAGGGCGTTCCCGTCAGACTCGAGATAGGCCCGCGTGACATTGAGTCAAATCAGTGCGTTCTCGTATCGCGCGTTGATCGTTCAAAGGAATTCGTATCTCTCGATACTCTCGAGGATTCTCTTGTGGCTAAGCTCAAGGAAGTCAGAGACGCTATGTACGCAAAGGCTCTTGAAAACAGAAAGAACAAGACCTACGACTGTACGACTCTCGACGAGATAGTAAAGACTCTCGAGGAAAAGGGTCCAGGATTTGTTCGCGCTATGTGGTGCGGAGACGAGGAGTGCGAGGACAAGGTAAAGGAAACGACGGGTGTCGGTTCAAGATGTATTCCCTTCGACTCCGAGAACATTTCCGACAAATGCGTATGCTGCGGAAAGCCTGCAACCACTATGGTTCTCTGGGGCAAGGCGTATTAATAAAAACGACTTTAAACAAAGCGGGCTTCTGCCCGCTTTGTATTTAACAGAAGTATTTAACTGAAAGGAGGGGCAAAAATGGCAATTGCAGATACTTCGCCGATAAAAAGGCTTTTACGCGTTGATTTTATCGTTCTCGTATGCGCGTTGATCTTATCGACCATCAGCATCGTCACCCTCTTTTTCGTAAAAGACGAGTACATCGCACCGATGTATCTCGTGCAGTTTCTCGCTACGACCGTCGGAGTCGTTGCGGTATTTCTCATATCACAGATCGACTATCAGGACATCTGCGACAAGCTGACGATACCTCTATACGTCTTTTCTCTGATACTTCTTATTGCAACGCTCGTCGTCGGAGACGAGGGAGAATACGGCTCAAAAAGCTGGATAAACATCCCGGGTGTCCCTTTCAGTATTCAGCCATCCGAGTTTGTAAAGCTGTTTCTCATAATCACGTTTGCAAAGCATCTGTCAATAGAAAAGAAAAGCATCAACCACCCGCTCACACTACTGAAGCTCGCCATACACGTTGCCCCGATAGTCTTTCTCGTTCTCAAACAGGGAGATCTCGGAACGGCACTCGTATATATGGTAATGATAGCGGCAATGCTCTTTGCGGCGGGCTTGAGCCTATGGTACTTTTTAGGAATAGGCGCTGCCATAACGATACTCACCCCGTATCTGTGGCCGCATCTCGGTGAGTATCAGCGTATGAGGATACTCTGTGGATTCAATCCCGAGCTTGACCCCGAGTATTACGGTTTTCAGGCTATTCAAGCAAAGGAAGCCATATCAGCGGGAGGCGTATTCGGTCTTGGTTTCTCGGGAGGCTCCGAATACAAGCAAGTGCCGATGGCACATAGTGACTCGATCATTGCGATAATAGCAGAGAAATTCGGATTTATCGGATGTATGTTAGTATTTCTCGCTTTTATCTTCCTCATAATCAGAATAGTATGGATAGCAAAAAACGCAAGAAAAACGTACAGCGGATACATCTGCATCGGCATATCCACGGTGCTTATCGCTCAGTTCGTAGAAAACATCGGTATGAATCTCGCAATGCTCCCCGTCGTCGGTATCACGCTTCCCTTTCTCAGCTACGGAGGCTCGTCGGTACTGTCACTGTATCTGATGATAGGAATAGTAGAGAGTATATACGTTCACAAGCAGAAATACTTCTTTGAGCGTGAGCTGCCGGAATAACGAAAAATAAAAGAGGCTGTCTCGTTGTAAAACGAGTCAGCCTCTTTTTTATCAATCTGTCGGAGGGAGCTTTCCCTTCAATTCAAAGCCGTCTATACCCGCACGTGCCATAGCACCGAAAATACGGGATTTCAGTCCTTTACTGTCCTTTTCAAGCGTAGCCAAAAGCTCCTTCATATTAGAGCGCTCGCTATCCTTGTCAGCAGGACAAGGAGACTCAATGATCGGCAGTTGCACCTTGCGCGCAAATTCCTTTATTGCCTTCTCGGGCATATACAGCATCGGACGTATCATAGTCACGTCCTTGCGCGAGAGATAAGTAACGGGAGAAAAGCATCCGATGCGCCCCTCGTAAAAGAGATTGAGCATAAACGTCTCAACGGCGTCGTCGTAATGATGACCGAGAGCGATCTTGTTGCATCCCGCTTCCTTTGCCGCGTCGTGTATAGCTCCTCGTCTCATACGCGCACACAACGCGCAGGGATTCGGCTCTCGTCTGACCTCGAAGATGATCTTGTATATTTCGGTCGGAATAACGCGATATTCAATACCGCGTCTGTGGCAAAATTCACGCACGTCGGAAAAATCGACGCCTTCAAATCCCATATCGACGGTTATCGCAATGAGGGTAAAACGCTTTGGGTAAAAGCGTCTGAGCTCGCTGAGCCCCTCGAGCAAAACGAGCGAATCCTTTCCGCCGGAGACTCCGACGGCTATTCTGTCGCCTTCCTCTATCATTGAATAATCGTCTACCGCTCGTCTTATATAGCTGAGCAGTCTCTGCAATTCTCTCGTATATGATGGCATAACTCACCTGCGTCACATACTCACCCCAAGCTATAACGGCATATACTGTTATTACGTTACAAGATCAACGGATAAAAGGAGTAAGTATGGCAATCAAAATTTATATAGATCAGGGGCATAACCCCGAAAACCCAAATGCGGGCGCTGTCGGAAACGGATACAGAGAGCAGGACATAACCTACGACGTAGGCATCCTTCTCGCCGAGCAGTTGCGCGAAAACGGCAACTTTGACGTGCGTCTGTCACGTCCGACACCGACGACGCAAATAGGAACGTCAAACGCTTCAAGTCTGCGCATAAGGACGGAGGAAGCGAACGAGTGGGGGGCAGATTACTTTATCAGCATACACACCAACGCCGCCGTAACGCCAACGGCAACGGGGACGGAGGCTTACGTCTACTCCGCACCATCGGCTGCCTATTCGCTTGCCCGTGATATCGTAGACTCTATCGTACAAAACACGGGACTGCGAAACCGCGGCGTATACGCGCGTCCCTCTCTTTACGTTTTACGTCGTACCGCGATGCCCGCCGTGCTCGTAGAGCTCGGTTTTATCTCAAATCCGAACGACGCATCGCTTATGGCAAATTCACCCCGCCTTTTTGCCGACGGAATATATAACGGAATACTTGAATATCTTGATCTTTGAGATCACTTTCCGAGCATACGGAGCATCTCTGCCTCGTCTATTATCTTTACGCCGAGCTTTTGCGCCTCGGTCAGCTTCGAGCCCGCTTCAGCACCTGCAACGACGTAGTCGGTCTTTTTCGACACCGAGGAGGACACCTTTGCTCCGTTTGCCTTGAGCATCGACTGCGCGTCACTTCTCTTGAGCGTCGGTAAAGTACCGGTCAGAACGAACGTCAATCCATCAAGGCTTGAGCTTTGACGCACGAGTACGGGAGTCGTAAGAACACCGCTCTGCTTGAGTCTGTCAACGACGCTCTTGGTTTCCTCTCTTGAAAAGAATTCGTATATGCTCTGCGCGGTTACGAGTCCAACGTCGCGAAGCGAAGAAAGCTCCTCGACGCTTATACTGAAAAATCCGTCTATGCTGCCGATATGGCGCGATATTTCTGCCGCCGCCACCTCACCGACCTGACGAATACCGAGAGCGTAAACGAGGCGTTCAAGTCCCGCACTCTTCGATCTCTCTATGCTTTCAATGAGATTTTTAGCGCTCTTCTCTCCCATTCTCTCGAGCGGCAGGAGCTTTTCCACAGTCAAGGAATAGAGATCTGCGCTATCGCGTATTACGCCGTTATCGAGCAACGTCTCGACTATCTGCGGGCCGAGTCCGTCTATTCCCATAGCCGCATTTGAGGCAAAATGCTCTATCTGCCTTGCTATCTGCGCAGGACAACTCGGATTTACGCATACGACCGCCGCCATATTTTCATCGTGAACTACGCGGGAATTGCACGACGGACAAAACTCCGGCATTTTGAACGGCACCTCGCTGCCGTCTCTTTTTTCTTTTACGGACGATACTATCTCGGGGATAATATCTCCCGCCTTTTGAACTATAACGGTATCACCTATGCGGATATCCTTTTTGGTTATCATATCAATATTGTGGAGAGTCGCACGGCTGACGGTCGTACCTGCGAGTCTGACGCCCGATAGCTCCGCCGTCGGTGTCAGCACTCCCGTGCGCCCTACGTTGATAGTGATATCGAGAAGCTTCGCCTCTTTTTGCTCCGGCGGATATTTGTAAGCTACCGCCCAGTTTGGCGTGCTCGTTCCCTCTCCCATTACTTCTCTATCTCTTATTTTATCGAGCTTGATGACGCAACCGTCAATGTCGTATTCGAGCTCGTCGCGAAGAGAGCCGAGCTCCTCTACCGCTTTGACGATATCCTCGTAGCTATCGACGCACCGTCTGAATTTAACGCAGCAAAAGCCGAGCCCCTCAAGTGCATTGAGCGCCTCCGTGTGAGAGGCGGGGGCAGACGAGTCCTTGTAGGGAGAGCCCGATTGAACGTTAAATACGAAAATATCGAGTCCTCTTGCCGCGCATACGGAGGAATCGAGCTGACGAAGAGATCCCGCCGCTGCGTTTCTCGGATTGGCAAGCAATGCCTCTGCGCGCGCTTCCCTGTCCTCGTTTATCTTATAAAAAACGGCACGAGGCATATATACCTCACCTCGTACGACTATATCGACGGGCGAGGAGAGCTGCATCGGAATAGAGCGGACGGTGCGCAAATTTGAGCTTACGTCCTCTCCGACGATACCGTTTCCTCTCGTAGCACCGCCAACGAATTTACCCTTTTCATAGGTAAGCGAAACGCTGAGTCCATCTATCTTCGCTTCTACGGAATAGACGGGAGAGCCTACGTTTTTCTCGGCTTCCAGGCAAAACGCCTTTATACCCTCGTAATCAAAAACGTCGGTAAGGCTACCCATCCTGACTCCGTGCGTTACCTTTTCAAACTTATCGAGCACCTCTCCTCCGACTCGCATCGTCGGAGAATTTTTATCCTTATATTGCGGATAGCGCGCCTCAAGCGTCTTTAATTTTTCAAACATCGCGTCGTACTCGTAATCGGATATCTCGGGAGAATCGTATACGTAGTATCTTCTCGAATGATATTCAAGCTGACGAGCAAGCTCTCGCATCTCGTTGATAATATCGTTTTGCGGCATAAGCAACACCTCCGAGGGCAATTCTTTTCACCCTATTATTTTATCAAAAACACCGCTTTAAGTCAACAATTTAACGTATCTTTTACACCTCCCTATCATCTTCTTTTCGTTTTTTGAAAAGAAAGTCTTTAAAAAAGGCAAAAGGTATGGTATAATGGTGCTATTATATAAAAAAATCTGATAAGGCAAGGGTTTTATATATGTTAGGAAAATTGTACGACATAGGAATTTTCGGATATTTTTGTCAAGGCATGGCAGTTGACATACGAGTATATCTTTTGTGCGCTCTCGGAGTACTTCTTTGTATTGGTGCGGGTTATTTTCTCGGAAGCGTCAATACCGCGATCATAGTATCAAAGCTCTTTTACGGAGAGGATATACGAAATTACGGAAGCGGCAACGCAGGCTTGACCAACGTCCTGCGCACCTACGGAAAGAAAGCCGCTGCGCTCACACTCGTCGGTGATATACTCAAGACCGTATTGGCAGTCGTCATCGGCAGATTCATAGGTCTTCCCATCGTTATGGGTATCGGTCAGGCAACGGAATTTTACCGCGTCATATCCGTTGGCGGATATATTGCGGGACTTTTTGCGGCAGTCGGTCATACCTTCCCCATTTACTATAAATTCAAAGGCGGAAAAGGAGTTCTTTGTGCCGCAACGGTAGTCGCGATGCTCTCCCCCTCTGCATTTTTTTGGCTCATCATCATATTCATCATTATCCTCTTCGGAACTAAATTCGTATCTCTGGGTTCGGTAATTGCAGTTATGCTCTATCCTCTCGTTCTCAGCAAGATAAACGGCCCGTCGATAGAGGTCATATTTGCTTTCCTTATGATGTTGCTCGTAGTATATAACCACAGAGAGAACATAAAGCGTCTGCTCGCGGGCACGGAGAACAAGTTCTCCATAGGCTCAAAACGCGATAAAAAGAAGGACGATCCGGACGAGGATGAGGACGAGGACGATGCTTGAGCGTACTATTGAATTTGCAGAAATGACGAAGAGAGCGGCGCAGGCGGGCATTCTCAAAAAGCTCGTTATATCAAAGCTCTCCGACAAGGACGTAAAAAAGACGTCACTCGTACCAAAAGTGCACAACGGACGTACGCTTCTCGTTATTGAGCGTCATATGCAGGACGGAAAAATAACGCAGAAAAACTACGCAGAATTCCCAGAGAGTGAGATAGTTGAGATGCTTTGCGACGCAAAGCAAGCCAACCTCATATACTCGGGCGGAGAGTGCGAATACAAAAGATCGAAAAGCGACACGGTGACGATATTGGGGCTTGGTAAATTCGAGAGCTCATTATCAGCTCCGAGCACGGTAAAGCCCACGGAGCTCGTGCGCGAAAAGCAATACATATTAAAGGGCGACGAGCCTTTCCTCTTTGCGCTTGACATAACTGACAAGAACGGAAGGATAAAGGACAAGCGTCAGGCAAAGTTCAGACAAATATGCCGCTTTCTTGAATACGTACGCGATATGCTCGAATACGTAGACAAACCGAGCGTAGTCATATACGATCTCTGTTGCGGAAAGAGCTATCTCTCCTTTGCCGTATATCACTACTTTAAAAACGTTCTCGGAAAGGACGTCCGTATGCTGTGCGTCGACCTAAAAAAAGACGTTATGGCGCTCTGCTCCGAAACGGCTGAAAAACTCGGATTTGACGGTATGCACTTTGAAGCGGCAGACATAACTAAGCTCCCGAGTGACACACCTCCCGACATCGTGCTCAGTCTGCACGCCTGCGATACCGCGACCGACCTTGTACTTGAAAACGCAGTCAGACTCGGAGCAAAAGTAATACTTTCCACCCCGTGTTGCCACAGATCGCTCTCAAGGAGCATCAATTGCTCTGCGCTTGAATTTGCAACGCGCCATTCAATACTGAAAAGCAAGCTCTGCGACGCTCTGACGGACTCTCTGCGAACGTGCTATCTTGAAAAAGAAGGCTACCGCGCCGATGCGTGTGAGCTGGTAGATCCGGAGGACACACCCAAAAACGTCATTATAAGAGCGGTTAAAAGAGACGGCTTTGACAAAAATTCAAAGCAAGCAAAGAAAAAGGAAGCGGAATACAACGAGATATTGCAATTCCTCGGAATTACTAAATAATACGCACATTGTGTATTAAAGTATCAAAACGTCTTGAAATTCGGATGAAAATATGGTAGAATGGCGACATGAACAGTTTGAACTTCAACGAAAAGGAACGACTTAAAATGAAAAAAGAAAAGGATATAGCGTACATTCCGCCTCGCAAGAGAAGATTGGGCGACAGATGCGAAGGCAGAAGATTGAGAACGTTACCGCCCATATACTGCGTTACACCGTTCATTATGGAAAAGCGCTCCGACTCGCAGAACTATTTTTCCGACTCGATAGACATAGACAACGCTGAAGCACTCGTAAGACAACTGCGCGAGCAAGGATATAAAAACATAGGGCTACTGCACGTTCTGCTCGCGGCGTACGTCAGAGTAATATCGCAAAGGCCCGCACTAAACAGATTCGTATCGGGACAGAGGATCTACGCCCGCCACTCCATAGATATATGTATGGCGGTAAAAAAAGAGCTTTCTCTCAACGCTCCCGACACGATGATAAAGGTCAGATTCAAGCCTGAGCAGACACTGACCGAAATATATGAGAAATTCAACTCCGTCGTTGAAGCAAACAACAATATGGAATCCTCCAGCTCCTTTGACGGAGTAGCAAAGGCTTTGACTCACCTCCCCCGTTTCGTTTTTAAAAACACGGTGAGGACGTTGAATTGGCTCGATTACCGCGGATGGTTGCCCAAGTTTCTGCTTGACGTCAGTCCTTTCCACGGCTCAATGATAATCACGAGTATGGGATCGCTTGGCATACGTCCGATATATCACCATATTTACGATTTCGGCAATCTGCCCGTATTTATCAGCTACGGAGCAAAGCGCACTCAGCTCGTTTACGACGCCGAGGGCAATGTCAGCAAAAAGCATTTTATCGACCTCAAGGTCGTAATGGACGAAAGAATATGCGACGGTTATTATTATGCAAGCGCGTTCAAGATGCTCAAGCGTATTCTCAAAAATCCCGAGCAGCTGCTTGAAAGACCTGAAAAAATAATTGAAGATATCGACTAAAAAGAAAGAGTCTGTTGAAAATGAAATTTTCAACAGACTCTTTCTTTTTTTATTGAATTTAAAGTATGTACAGGCGCTCCTTCAGCTCTTCCTTTGACGACGTGAGCATAGACGCAACGAACACGATAAACACTACTGAAACGGCAAGCATCACCATCCAGAATCCCTCAATAGCAGGCATATAGATGCCCGTTGAGGTCGTATATGAGTTTTTGTCTATGAGCACTCTGTTCATATCTCCGAGAGTGATCAGATAGAATACGTGACAAACGGAGCATGCGGCGGCCAGAGCAATGGCAACGACGCTTTTTCTCATGTGCTTGGTCATAAATTCGTCTTTGCCGTTTTTGACGTGACCGGCTCTGACGGCAACTGAAAAACCGTTTTTCAGCACCTTTGAAAACTCAACCGTCAAGCAAGCGAGCGAAACTACGAACAACACCTCGCATACGATGAGAAGAAGTCTGTACACGGCGTACGCGGTGTCAGCCTCGACTACGCGTCCGACGTCGGAGAATTTAAAGTGGACGTTAAAGTATGAGGCATACCACAGAAGCACCGCCTCACAGACGACGTAAAGCGTACAGGACGCAAGCGGCAACACGCTCTTTAACTCAAAGTGCTTTCTGATAAAGAATACGCAGCTCAAAAGTATCAAACCGCACACGACGTCCGGAATGACGTTGAACTCGTCGATATAAAAATCCACGCTGAGCACTACCGCACTGATAAAGAGGCATATAACGGTAGATATACGTCTGTATTTATAAACTGCGGTATCCTGCAACGCCTTGTTTGAAAGTATCTCGTCAACTCTCGAAAGAAACGGCTGATCGGCACTGATCCCCTTTACGTAGGAAAACATACGGACTGCCCAGACCACGCCGAAAACAAACGCGGGAATAAAGCAGACGGCAGTTGCGGGGCCGATAAATTCAACGGGATTTACGGCGTACGGACTCAATACCGTACCGTATCCGTGAGACGTGTCGTAGAGATAGAGAAGATTGGGCGCAACACTCAACGACTTAGTCACTAACAGAAAAACGGTAGTGAACAATCTGAGTCTGCCGACGTCTATCTTTTTATTTTTTCTCTTCTCGTAAAAACAGCAATCCCCGTCATATCTCTCTCCGACGTATACGAATCCGTCGATAAGAGAGGTCAGGGCGTTGTTTATCAAAAAGAACTCTACCACCGCGTAAACGAACGCAAATACGAGAATACTCGTCTTTTCGCTTACGAATGAGGATGAAATAAATATCATCAGCATAAACGCGGGGATGTGAGAGAGGGATATCCAAAAAAGGCGCAAGAAATTCAGTCTCGCATTTTCTAAAGAATCCGAGACGTCGCGCAACGAGGACAAGCCCGAAATTATAAGTAAGCATCCGATGAAATCGGGGAAAATATCGACTACGGTTATATTCGGATTAAACAAGAATATAACTCCGAGAGCTATGCGAAATAGCTTTTTCTTTGTATTAACCACTGTAATACTCCTATTTTTTCTTTTTACTGCCGCCGAGCTTTTTTGATACGTCGACGCCGTTTTTCCTCGCCTCTGCACTACGGCGCTTGTATTCGTTTGCCTCGGCTTCCTTTTTGTTTCCTGCCTCCGCCTTTTCGTCAAGACGTCTTCTGATATCGTTTACAAACTTAAATCTTGAGTTATAATGCGGCATATCCTCATCTCCCTCAAGACATATCATACGATAACAGGTGAATATCGTATGAGCCATAAGAAAGAGCAATACAAGTCTCAAAAGCAGTCTCCACGCCCAGAGCATCGGTGCGATGGAAGGTACGAGCGACAGAACGAACACCAGCGTATACAAGCCGTTTACCGCGATCATCCAGACGCTCTTTGCGCGTTGTGGGTCGAGGCCCGTTTCTCTGCATATAGAGCCGATGCCAACAAGCAAAAGCACGTTGAATATTATCTTTAACGATTCACTTACGTTATCGTAGATATCAACGACGCTCGAGTCAACGCTCACAACTCCGAGATAGGAAAGGACGCTTGCGACGAGCGCAACGAGTCCTATTCCCGCTATTATAAAAGATATCAGTCGCGCCCACCTAAATCCACGCTCGTAAGCACCAAGCTTTATCATAGCGTATGAAATGATGAGAAACGAAGCAAGATCGAAATAAGCGGGATAATTGTTTATAGAAAGCAGATAACCAATGAGAAGGATACCAAATCCCATAGTACGTTATTCACCCGCGCTTTCATTTGCGCCGCAACACTTTTTGTACTTTTTGCCGCTTCCGCAGGGACAAGGATCGTTTCTGCCGACCTTTTCCGCTTTCTTGGCAGGAGCCTTACGCGCAGGAGCTTTTCCGCCTGCAAATCCCTCGATGAGAGGATTTGCTACCTGTACGCGCTTTATCTCTTCCTTCGGCTTTGGCATTACGGAGAGTACCATTCTGACGGTGCTCTCTCTGATATCGGAGATCATCTCGTCGAACATATCGGCACCCTGCAATCTGTACATCGCTATCGGATCTCTCTGTGCGTAAGCGTGAAGTCCGATACTTCCCTTCAATTCCTCCATAGCGTCGAGGTGATCCATCCACTTTTCATCGACGTTACGAAGAAGTATAACTCTCTCTACCTCGCGCATTACGTCAGCCGAGCCAAAGAGCTCTTCCTTTGAAGCGTAGACGGCGAGTGCCTTTTCCGTAAGAGCGTCCTTGATATCCGAGGCGGTCATTGAAGAAAGCTCGTCATCGGTAAATCTCAACTCGTCGCTCGTCAACAGATATCCCGCGTAATGCTCACGCAAACCGTCGAGATTCCACTGTACCGCCTCGTCGGAGGAGCAGAAGAAGTCAACGTTTGTGGATATCGAATTTTCGATCATAGAGCTGATCTTGGCTCTGAGATTCATTCCGTCAAGCACTTCATTTCTCTGCTGGTAAACGACCTTTCTCTGCTGATTCATTACGTCGTCGTAGGTAAGGACATGCTTACGTCTGGTAAAGTTCTGATCCTCTATGCGCTTTTGTGCGCTCTCAATACCTCCCGAGAGCAGAGCCGCATCGATGGGGGTATCGTCGTCGAGTCCCATTCTGTCAACGATGCCGAGCATTCTGTCGCTTCCGAACAATCGCATAAGATCGTCCTCGAGAGAGAGGTAGAATCTCGATTCACCGGGGTCCCCCTGACGGCCGCTTCGACCTCTGAGCTGGTTATCTATACGTCTTGACTCGTGTCTTTCCGTTCCGAGAATAAACAGACCTCCGAGCTCACATACACGCTGTGCCTCGGGACGTATCATATCAGAGTACTTTTCCTTGAGCTGTGCAAATACGGCTCTGGCGTTTAGTATCTCCTCGTCGTCAGTCACGGCAAAGCTGATAGCGTTTCCGATCATCTCTTCCTCGTATCCGAGGCGTCTCATCTCGCTCTTTGCCATAAACTCCGCATTACCGCCGAGCATAATGTCCGTACCTCGTCCCGCCATATTCGTGGAAATGGTGACAGCACCGAGCTTACCTGCCTGCGCTACTATCTCCGCTTCCTTTTCGTGATGCTTTGCATTAAGAACGACGTGCGGTATTCCCTCGCGCTTGAGTCGTGCGGAGAGCTCCTCCGACTTTTCAACGGAAACCGTACCGACGAGTATCGGTTGTCCCTTGTCGTAACATTCCTTGATCTGCTCGACGATAGCGTTCATCTTTCCCTTGACGCTCTTGAAAACGACGTCGTTGTGATCTTCTCTTATCATCGGCTTGTTCGTGGGGACGCTGACGCAGTCGAGCATATATATCTCGCGGAATTCCGTCTCCTCGGTGAGTGCCGTACCCGTCATACCCGAGAGCTTTGAATAAAGACGGAAATAATTCTGGAAAGTGATCGTAGCAAGCGTCTTTGACTCTCTCTCGACCTTGACGTGTTCCTTTGCCTCTATCGCCTGATGAAGACCGTTGTTGTAGCGGCGTCCCGGCATAAGTCTGCCGGTGAAGGTATCAACGATAATGACCTGACCGTCCTTTACCATATAGTCGATATCGTTGTGCATGATACCGTGCGCACGGATAGCCTGATTTATATGATGCGAAAGAGTTGAATTTTCAGGATCGGAGAGGTTTTCAACACCGAAGAACTTTTCCGCCTTTTCAACTCCACTCTTGGTCAGAACGACGTTCTTTGCCTTTTCGTCAACTATATAGTCGGCGTCGATATCGTCGTGCGACTCCTTTGAGTCAAGCTCCTTGATAACGAACTTTCTGATAGAACGAACGAACTTGTCCGCCATCTCATAAAGATCCGTCGATTTATCTCCCTCGCCGGATATGATAAGAGGAGTTCTCGCCTCGTCGATAAGGATAGAGTCCACCTCGTCAACGATAGCAAAATTATGTCCGCGCTGTACCATACGCTCCTTGTAGATGACCATATTGTCGCGCAGATAGTCAAATCCGAACTCGTTGTTGGTACCGTAGGTTATATCAGCGTCGTACGCCTTTTTCTTTTCATCTCTGTACTGTCCGGAAACGACAAGTCCCGTGCTGAGTCCCATAAAGGCGTATACTCTGCCCATTTCCTCGGCACCGCAACGAGCGAGGTAGTCGTTTACGGTAACTATATGAACACCCTTACCCGTCAACGCGTTGAGGTAAGCAGGCAAGGTCGCTACCAGCGTCTTACCCTCTCCCGTTTTCATCTCGGCAATTCTTCCCTGATGGAGAATGATGCCACCGAGCAGCTGAACGTAGAAGGGACGTTTTCCAAGCACGCGGTCGTCCGCCTCTCTTATTGCCGCAAAAGCGTCGGGAAGAATATCGTCAAGCGTCTCTCCTGCGCTGAGTCTGCCCTTCAAAATTTCAGTTACGGCTCTGAGCTCATCATCCGTCATTTGTGCGTATTTGTCGGCAAGAGATTCGATCTTGTCGGCAATAGGCTTTATCTTCTTTATTTGTCTGTCGCTGTAAGTTCCGAATATGTTACTGAATAATCCCATTTTGATCTGCCGCAAGCGGCTTTCCTTTCAAGTTATAAAAATACATCTTATTATACTACAAATATAACTTCAATACCACACTAATTTGTAAACATTTTGACTTTATTTAGCCAAAATATTGAATTTTTTTGCGTATTGATATATAATCCTGCTTAAAGCATACTCACAGACGAAGAGGACTTGTAAAAATGGCAAAGATAAATATAGTACTTCACTGCCCCGAAATTCCGCAAAACACGGGAAATATAGCGCGCACTTGCGCAGCTACGGGAGCGGCGCTGCACCTGATAAAGCCACTCGGCTTTGAAATAGACGACAGAAAGCTCAAGCGCGCGGGACTCGACTATTGGAACGAGCTCGATATAACCTACTACGACGATATAGACCATTTTTTCTCGCTTCACGCTGACAAGAACATATTTTTCTTTTCGACCAAAGCTCCGCGAGACTATTGCGAGGTAGAATATCCCGACGAGGTCTGGCTGATGTTCGGCAGAGAGACTCGTGGACTTGACGAAAAGCTGCTCTATGATAACTACGAAAAATGCGTGCGTATCCCGATGAGAGAGGATCTGCGCTCGCTCAATCTCTCAAACTCCGCCGCTATCGCCGTATACGAGGTGTTGCGCCAACGTCGATTCGAGGGACTCGTAGGATACGGAAAAATGAAAGACTGACGAAAACAAAAGGGACGGTAACAGATGCACGCGGCATCCGTTTCCGTCCCTTTCTTTATGCTTTGCTTTGTATCGTTTAAGCTATACCTACGCCCTTTACGGCTCCTACGGTAACCTTTTCGACCGCTCCGCCGTTGTCAATGAAATATTTGACGATGTCACTTCTCGTAACAAGTCCCACGAATACGTCTCTATCATCTATCACGGGAGCAAAGTTTTGCTCCACGGCAATACTGAGCAGCTGCTCCATCGAGGCGTTTATCCTCACGGGCTGCGCTCTGTCTGCCTTTATTATGTCCATTATGCAAATGTCCTCGTGTTCTCTTATGTCCCCGGGCATACCGTTGTCTATGATATACCACAAAAAGTCGCCTTCCGTAACGGTTCCGACGTATCTGCCGTCGTCATCTATAACGGGCAGAGCCTTGTATCCGTGATGTCTCATTTTTTCAAGTCCCTGACGGATACTGCTCTTTGAATTGACGTATGCCACAGCGCTTTTGGGCCTCAAGAGAAAAATAATATTCATACCTTCCTCCTATAAAAGAAATTATTTCCCTTTACACTTCTATATTAACACATTCGTCTATTGTTTTCAATAACTTTTTGTGAATTTAGCTTTAACGAAGGTAAAACATTATTACACTTTTTTGTGAACTTTATACAAAACTGTATTATTCTCCGTCTTTATCGTCCGATGACGCGTCGCTCTCCGTAAAGCTGTCGGATGCAAAGGCTGCGTAAAGCTCCTTTGCCGCATCGAGCATATCCCTCTTAACGTATATATCCGTTCCGAGAGCGTTAAATCCGAGTATCACGTTCGTGGTGAAGCCCATACCTCTCTCCTTTTTCATAAAGGGTATATTGTTGTCCTTTAATACCTCGCAAAAGATATTGGCGTTCACCTCGTCCTCAAACAAGGCAAGATACGCAACGTCCTCGCTTTCGTTTCCTGCGATCCTCTTTGAATCATCAAACAATTTAAACATTTTTCTGCTCCTTATATTATATGTGTCATTAAATAATTTCGTGTCTTGTTGTTTTAGTGAGAGCCTACGTGAGAGAGCAAGAGCAACAAGTCCCGATTTCCCGTTTTGCCGTCGTTATCAAAGTCAAGCGACACGCCCTCTGCGATAACGCCGTATCCCGAGAGATACCTCAATAGCAATTGCACGTCGAGCCCCTCGCACGTCCCGCTCTTATCAATATCGAACCGACATCTGCCCTCTTCGGTATCGCCCTCGTCTATGAAAATCGCTATATGCGATACCTGGTAATACGAGCCGTCGGTGGTAAGTGCCCGCACGACTATATCGTGCTCACCCGCACCGAGCTCCGTCGTATCAAGATATGCGAGATACGCGTTGATATCGTACGACGACGGAAATTCCGTTGCGTACTTTTCTCTGACGTCGGCTCTGGCGTAGCTGTTTATCCGCTCAAAGCTGCCGCCGTCAACGCTCAATTGATACTCCGTCGTTTTTCTCGTATGTACGGAGTAGCCCTGAATACGTAACTCCCTGCCGTATTGCACGTTCACCGAGCCGCGAGTCTCGGATCCGCTTGAATTTGCGGTATAGGGATAGTCTAAGCGAACGTGCATCCTCTCGTCAATACCGCTCGGTCGGTAAGGGGACGTATTGCCCGACGGATCGGGATTTTGCGCTCCCATTCCGGAATAAACGGGGATAAGAAACGTAAAGGCGGAGTCGAGTATTCCCGCCTCCTCGTAGGCGTCGTACGCTGCTCTGCCCTCCGAGAGTGCCGCACCTATATTCTGCATATATTGTCCCCAGAAATTACGGGAAGAACGCGGGTCTACGTTGAATTTTTGAAGGTAGAGCGTATTCTGATAGTCGTCTACGTAGCTTTTTTTCAGCGAGTAAGCACCACCGTACATAGACTTGTATTTAGTGTTCCACGCACCTTGTGCGCCCCACTCCGAAGCCATCTCGGGAGTACCGCGTACGGCTCTTTTCATCGCGCCGAGATAGATGTTGAACATTCCATCCCCCGACGCTCCTACGTTAAAGAAGTTGTAGTATCCGTCGTAGTAAAGAAGCTCCTCCCGCGTATATCCGGAGGATGGGGTATTTATAAATATACCGTCGTCGGTCGTATATATTCCGTTTTTATAAAAGTAATAAAGCAGTCGTCCGCATTCACCCGATACGAATCCCGTTTCCCCCGACACTCCCTGCTCCTGCCGCAGTCGCGCGGCAAGGTGGGTGGGGCTGACGGACAGTTCGTATCCTATAGCGAGAAGGTAGTCGCGCACACTCAGGCCGTTTTCGAGGATCATATCCTCCATAAACGTCCCCTCGAGTATTCCCGCCACTCCCGTACGGTAATCAATATCCGTATATTTCAAGTCCTCAAACTGAAATATATCCCTCTCGTTCAAGAAATTTCTCGGATCGAGAAAATATCGTACTGCGTCGTCCGAGGCGCTGTACCATCCGCTGTCGTATATCGCACCGCTCGACTTATCAAAGTACGCACCGTATTCCGCCGAGGGATATACGAGATTGGTCTTTGGATCCTCCGTTTCCTTTTTCACTATGTAATCAAAGGTATATTCCGAAGCCATATCGGTAATAAACAGAGGCTCAAATCGCCAGGACGGATATTTGAGGCTGAGCTCTGCAAGGGCGAGTGCATAGTCCTGACCAAAGCCACGAGCGACATAATGCTCGTAATAGGCGAGTCTGTCGTAGAATAACGCTTCCTTTTGCGCGTTAGCTGACAAGGACGCGCCATGGAACAAAAATATAGATACAAAAGCAACGCATAAAGTCTTCTTTAGTGTTGTTTTGACTTTATACATTATTTATCTGATCATCGTTTATTTTCAAATTGGGGATGATAATTCCGCCAATTCCGGCACACGAACACAAATTCGTTACCGTCATGCGAAGGTACGGGAAAAGCTGCCGGAAGCTCTCCTTGTGTATAAACTTTCTGTCATCCTCTTCCTCGTAGGTAAAGTCAGCAACGAGAGAAACGCGAACTGATAGCCCTGCCTCCTCCCTGTCGTTCTTTATAGAAAAATTGAGAAATCCAATTCCCTTCTTTTCCGCAGGATTGAGACTTACGTTATAGGAAAAGGTATGCTTGAGAGGCACGTTTGCCCCTCCCTTTGACTGATTCTTTAGTGAAAGATCCAGAGTCCTGTAACCGCGAAGATCGACCACGCTGTTTTTTCCCTCCTTTCCTTTTTTCTACATTATACAACGAAAACGCAAAGTTTTCAATACGAAGAGCTCAATTACCGAAATCTTTATGAATTGGAACGAAATGAAAAAACCGCATCGAGTACGCGTGTCGTGACTCGATGCGGAAAACAAATTATTTTACAAGGTGTCTCTTTATCTTTTTGGACGTCGTTTTTTCAAACTCGTGATCGACGAGCTCTACTTTTCTTATGTGCTTAAACGAAGGAAGCTTTTTGTTGAGGGTATTGATGTGTCCTGCCAGCTCCTTTTTCATATCGGCAACGTTCTTGTTCTGATAGTAAGAGGAATCGGGATATACGAGTGCCGTAAGCACTACCGTCTCTCCGTCGGTATCCTTTCTGCCGACGACGACGCACTCGCAGACGCCGGGAACGTTCTCAAGATATTCCTCTATCTCCTCGGGGAATACGTTTTTACCGTTTTCAAGTACTATAACGGATTTGCATCTTCCCGTAATAAAGAGATAACCGTCCTCGTCGATGTGACCGACATCCCCCGTTCTGAACCAACCGTCCTCGGTAAATACCTCTGCGTTGGCAGCTTCGTTATTGAAGTAACCGAGCATTACGTTCTCACCCTTTACCTGTATCTCACCCGTGATATAGCCGTTTTCATCAACGCTCTCACCGTCTATTCGTATACGACAGCAGTTGACAGCAGGGCCGACAGAGCCTGCCTTTCTCTTGTTATATGGGGTAACACAAACAAGAGGAGAGCACTCGGTAATACCATATCCCTCGTAGATGCTGATACCGATAGATTCAAAATCGTATATCATCTGGGGATTGAGCGCCGCACCGCCGCATATGATCTTTTTGAGTCTTCCGCCAAACGAATCCAGCACGGTAGAGAAAAGCTGACGGCGCATATCTATTCCAACGCGAAGCATCTTGTCAGATACTGCCGTACCGAGCTTGAGCTTCTTGTCCTGTCCCGTTCTCTTTGCTTCCGCCCATATTCTCTTGTAAACGGTATTTACAAACAGAGGAACGAGAGTAAGTCCGGTAGGTTTGTATTTTTTGAAATTGCTGATAACGTTACGAAGCGAGTCGTTTATACCTATTGTAATTCCGTAAATACACTCGGCAAGCATAATAGCAAGCTCATAGGTATGGTGGATCGGAAGCACCGAAACAACGACGTCGTCCTTTGAAAAATCAACTGCCGCGCAAGCTGCGTTAACGCAAGAGAATATGTTTTTCTCGCTGAGCATTACGCATTTGCTCGTTCCCGTCGTTCCGCTCGTAAAGAGATACTCACAGACCTCGTTTACGTCTCTCTGTGAGGGATAACGGTACGACTTGAACTGCGCACCCTTTGAAAGAATATCAAAAAAGCTGATACTGCCCGCAACGTCGTCACCCATAGAAACGTAGGTACGGTCGGGAGAAAGCTCCTTTATTACGTTGAACTTCTCCTTAAGAGAAGAAGAAAAGAAGAGGGCACTGGCGTCTACCGTGTCAAGAAATCCGTTTATTACGTCGGGTGTAAGCTCACGGTCAAGCGGAACGGCTTTTCCTCCGCCTGCAAGCACCGCAAGATAAGTAGCCGTCCAGTAAGGAGAGGTATCTCCGATAATACCTACCGTCTTTCCCTCGAGTCCCATATCGTGCAGAGATGCGGCAACCTTCTTTACCCAGCCGACAAACTCTGAATAAGTTACGCTTTTATCTTCTTTATGCTCGCTCCACATATAAAGAGTCTTATCCTTATGCTTTGCGATAACGTTCAAAAATTCTCTGATACCGTTTGCGCTCTCATAAACGCGCTCGGTAGTTTTATTGTTCTTTAAATAACGTTGACCCATATCGATCTCCTTTTTATAAATGCAATATCGACTGCACTAACTTTTATATTGTAACATTTTTCTTTAGAAAAGTCAATTATCAAACTTTATTTGCCTTCAACTCTATTTATTATCGTTTTTTCAAAAAATATGTACTTCGTATCAGCACAGCCACAGGCGAAGTTCGTCCATCTTTTCAAAGACGATATCCGCCCCCGCTTCTTCAAGCTCGCTCCGAGTACCGTATCCCCAAAGTACACCCGCGCAGCCGACGCCGTTTGCCTTCGCTCCGATGACGTCGTGCATCCTGTCACCGACCATTATCACTCTCTCGGGAGATGTACGGGATATCTCGAGCGCACGCGCTACCACCTGGGCTTTCGTCTCGCACTTACCCTCAAGGTCTGCTCCGCATTGATCGTAAAAGTACTTGTCAATTCCAAAATGAGCGGTAATGCGACGCGCAAACACCTCGGGCTTTGAGGTTGCTAAAATAACCTTCACGCCGTTTTCGCATAGCCCGCGTAAAAGCTCGGTCGTACCCTCGTAGAGCTCGTTTTCAAAAAGTCCCGTGACCGAGAAGTATTCTCTGTACGCGGCTATCGCCTCTTCGGCTCTTTGTTTTGGAATATCGTAATATTTGACGAACGACTCGCGAAGCGGCGGGCCTATAAACGCTCTGAGCTTTTCCCTGTCAGGCTCCTCGATGCCAAAATGAAGCAGTCCCTTTTGTACCGATCTTGTAATGCCGTCAAAGGGATCTGTCAGCGTACCGTCAAGGTCAAATAGCACGCAATCGTATCTTCTCATATCCGCCTCCGCAGTCTAAGGTTTTTAACCACATACTGTTAATACCCAAACTGCAGAAAAGGTTACGATTTTTCGTCATTAATTTTTTTGAAATCCGACTTTTATTATTGACAGCACGGATGTTAAGTGGTAAAATAGTTAAAGCGTTAACTGTTAACGCTTTAACTGTTTTTTTGTAGAAACGGAGGTATGCTATTTGGCTCATCCAAGCAAAAAGGATGCGATAGTGAGGCTTTTTATACGAGCATCAAAAAGTCATCACGGTGCCTTTGAGATGAAGATAAAGGAATTCGGAGTTCACCGCTCCTCTCACAGAATTTTGATGTATCTGTCAAGAAAGGACACCCCCACCTCGCAAAAGGATATTGCGCGGGAATTCGACATCAGTGCAGCGGCTGTCGCGGTATCAATAAAAAAGCTCGAGTCTGAAGGATTCATCCTGCGGCATTGCGACAAAAACGACACACGAACAAACATAATTGAGCTGACAAAAAAAGGTCAGGACGTCGTTGACAAAACGAAAAACATAATTTCGGAGCTTGACGCGGCAATGTTTGAAAATTTCACCGACGAAGAGATCGCGGGATTTTCGGACTATCTGTCAAGGTTATGCGACAACATAAGCGCATACTCCGACTCACAGCTGTAAAAGAAAGGATCGAACGATTTTGAAAAGATGGTTTAGCTATGCAAAGCCGTACGCTTTGTTCTTCATCGTAGGACCTCTGTGTATGATGGTAGAGGTCGTCGGTGAGGTTTTGATGCCGAAATTTCTGAGAACGATAATAAACAACGCAGAGCTCGGCACACTCACCGTAGATATGTCCGTAAAAACGGCTTTACTCATGATACTGACCGCAGTACTGATGATGGCGGGAGGTATCGGCGGCGCTTACTTCGCCTCAAAGGCATCCGTAAACTACGGTGCCGATATACGCTCCGACGTATATAAAAAGGTACAGGGATTCTCCTTTGCCAACATTGACAAATTCCGCACGGGATCACTCGTCACGCGTCTGACAAACGACGTAACTCAGATACAGAACTTTATAAATATGCTGCTCCGTATGTGTCTGCGCTCCCCCGGTATGCTCATCGGCGGTCTTGTGATGGCAATATCGCTCAAGCCCGAGCTCGCTCTCGTGCTCGCGGTAACCGTTCCTTTGATGATACTGACCGTCGCAACGATCATACGCGTCGGTTTTCCGCGTTTTTCAAACGTGCAGTCAAAGATAGACAAGCTCAACTCTACCGTAGGTGAGAACATAACGAACGTCAGAGTCGTAAAAAGCTTCGTCCGTGAGGAATACGAAACCGAAAAATTCAACGCCGCGAACGCGGAGCTGAAAAAAAGCGGAATCGACGCCTACAAGGTAATGATACTTATGTCCCCCGCAATGACGCTGTTTATGAACGTAACTACATGCCTTGTCGTTTGGTTTGGCTCTCATCTCGTTACGGGCGGAAATATGCTCGCGGGTGACCTGTCCGCTTTTATCACATACGTTTCGCAGATACTGATGTCTCTGACGATGCTCTCGATGATATTCGTCACAGCGTCCAGAGCGATGGCGAGCGCAAAGAGAATAAGCGAGGTGCTCGACGAGGTGCCCGATATCAACGACGACGATGCAAAAGAACGTGATAAGACGGTAGATATCGGAGAAATAGAATTCCGCAACGTCAGCTTCAAATATTATAAAAACAACGAGGAAAAAGTGCTCGACTCGATAAACCTGAAGATACCCGCCGCCTCTACCGTAGGTATTATCGGCTCGACGGGAAGCGGCAAGAGCACGCTCGTTTCTCTCATCGCACGTCTGTACGACGCAGACGAGGGAGAGGTAGTCGTCGACGGCACGAACGTTCGCGATTACGATATAAAGAATCTGCGCAACGGCGTTGGCATGGTGCTTCAAAAGAACGTTCTCTTCTCGGGAAGCATTGTTGACAATCTGCGTTGGGGAGACGCCGAGGCGTCGGAGGAGCAAATAACGGCGGCGGCAAAAGCGGCACAAGCCGATAATTTCATTACCTCGTTTGCACAGGGATACGAAACGCAGCTCGATCAGGGCGGTACAAACGTATCGGGAGGTCAGAAACAACGTCTGTGCATAGCAAGAGCGTTGCTCAAGCACCCAAAGATACTCATTCTCGACGACTCGACCTCTGCCGTTGACACGGCAACGGAAGCTAGGATCCGCAGTGAATTTAAAAACAGCCTCTGCGACTCAACGAAGATAATAATCGCACAGAGAATATCCTCCGTCATCGAAGCCGATATGATCGTCGTTCTCAACGAAGGCAAGATAACCGGCATCGGAACGCACGAGCAGCTGCTCGCCTCCAACACCGAATATATCGAAATATTCAATTCTCAAAACGAAAAGAAGGAGGCGTAACCATGGCAAGAACTTTAACCGAACTGCAAAAGCAATATAACAAGCACGCCTCCGAAGAACGCGGCGGGCCGAGAGGCCCGATGAGAGGAGGTCCCGGACCGGGGCCGAGAGGACGCGGTCCTCGTCCGACGGGAAAGCCGAAAAACACGAAGGCTACCGTGCTACGTCTCTTTTCATACGTTAAAGCGCATACCGGCAAGCTGCTGCTCGTAGTCGTTTGTATGATGGCGAGCACCGTCGCTTCCCTCTGCGGCTCCTATATGCTCTCACCTATAATAAACAAGCTCGCGCTCTTTATAAATCCCACGCTTGAATTCAAGCCAAGCGCATTTGAAAAGATAGCGGACGGGGTGATCAGCTCGGTAAACGAAGCGTTGCGCCCCTACCTTTCATTCTTGTCTTCCGAGGGCTCCGAAGTCATAGGATACGTACTGTGTGCCATACTTTTGCTTTCGCTGATATATTTAGTCGGCATAGCCGCTACCTATACGCAGGCAAGGATAATGCTCTCCGTATCGCAATCGGCAATAGAAAATATCAGACGCGATCTTTTCTCGGCGATGCAACGTCTTCCCGTTCGTTTCTACGATAAAAATACGACGGGAGAGCTGATGAGCCGATACACCAACGACGTAGACAACATCGGCATGATGCTTGACAACTCTCTGATCTCTCTCATATCCGGCTCGGTAACTCTCATCGGTACGTTCGTATTTATGATAACTACCAACTGGATACTGACTCTCGTTACCGTATTTTTCATCCCGATCTTTTTATGGGGAGGCGGAGCAATAGCAAAATACTCCTCAAAGTTCTACGTCGGACAGCAGGCGGCACTCGGCTCCGTCAACGGATACATAGAGGAGAGTGTAACGGGACAGAAGGTAGTAAAGGTCTTCTGCCACGAGGACGAGTGTATCGACGAGTTTGATCTGTTAAATCAGGACCTGCGCCAAAAACAGCTGAAAGCTCAATTCTGGGGCGGTATAATGGGCCCGGTAATGCATAACACCTCTATGGTAAGCTACGCCGCAACGATCGGCATCGGTGGTGTACTGATGTGTACCTCCGGCTTTACTCCGGGTGGTCTTACCGTATTTGCAAACTACTCAAAGCAATTCTCTTTCCCCATCAACAACATATCTATGCAGATGTCCACCGTCTTCTCTGCTCTGGCAGGCGCTGAGCGCGTATTTGCCGTAATGGATGAAGAACCCGAGATGGCAGACAAGGCGGACGCCATCTCCGAAACGCGCCTTTGCGGAGACGTTCGTCTTGACGGCGTTTACTTTGGCTACCTACCCGAAAAGACGATACTCAAAAATATCACTCTCGAGGCAAAGCAAGGACAGAAGATAGCCTTCGTCGGAAGCACGGGAGCGGGAAAGACTACCGTAACCAATCTTCTCAACCGTTTTTACGATATACAAAGCGGCAGTATAACCATCGACGGTATCGACATTCAAAACATCGAGAGAAAAACGCTGAGAAGCAATATTGCTATGGTACTGCAGGACACGCATCTGTTCTCTGCTACCGTTATGGAAAACATCCGCTACGGCAGGCTCGACGCAACGGACGAGGAAGTAATAGAAGCGGCAAAGACGGCGTCCGCTCATTCGTTCATCACTCGTCTATCCGACGGATACGACACTATGATAGAGGGAGACGGAGCGAATCTCTCGCAGGGACAGCGGCAGCTGCTCAATATTGCACGCGCCGCACTCTCAAAAGCTCCGATACTTGTTCTTGACGAAGCGACAAGCTCGGTCGACACGCGTACCGAAAGACATATCGAGCGCGGTATGGACAGATTGATGAAAAACAGAACTACGTTCGTTATAGCTCACAGGCTTTCTACCGTAAGAAACGCCGATGCGATAATGGTGCTTGAAAACGGTGAGATAATAGAACGCGGAAACCACGAGCAGCTACTTGCTCTCGGAGGAAGATATCACGAGCTCTACACGGGAAAGAAAGAGCTTGATTGATCCCCGACTTGATCGATCCCTAATGGGTGTTTCTCATAAGGAAGTTAGAGATTTCTTGTAGGGGTCGACGTCCTCGGCGACCCGCATCCCCATTGTAGGGACAGGCGTCCTCTGTCAAGAGCAAGATTGTAAACAATTGTGCAAGAGGATTG